>CABUQW010000019.1 GCA_902493895.1 uncultured Collinsella sp.
CACCGTCAACCGATAACGGCGATTCTGTTCAGGGGGGGGGGTAGTTCTGTAGAGAACACCGTTGCCGCCGGTAACCAAGCGGTCGTAAAGACGGCTGCCCAGCTGGCCGAGGAGTCGGCAAAGCAGCTCAAGGACGCTCAGGCCGCCTACGATGACGCCCAGAAGAACGCCGATGCGGCGGGCCAGTCTCAAAAGCAGGCGCAGCAGCAAAAGAATCAGGCCTCGCAGGCTGTGAGCGACAACGAAATCGAGCAGAACGCAGCAGAAGTCGCCGCGCTCCAGGAGAAGATTGACGAGCTCAAAGCCGCCGTCGAAAAGACCGAGCAGCAGCAGAAGAAGCTGGGCGACCTGAACGATCAGCTCGATCAAGCCAACAAGAGTGTCGAGGATAAGACCCAGGCGCTCAAGGACGCCAAGGCAAAGCAGGATGAGGCCAAGAAGGCCCTCGACGATGCCCAGGCCAAGCTCGAGGCCATGGGTATGGACGAGTACGAGGCCGCCAAGAAGGCCGTCGACGACGCGCAGGCAAAGCTCGATGACGCCAATAAGGCCGTTGCTACTGCACAGGCCAATCTGGACCAGGCCAAGGCTGCCGAGGCCAGCGCTCAGCAGGAAAAGAAGGACACTGAGGCCGCTCTGACTTCCGCCCAGGCCAAGAAGCAGGAGACTGCCGCTGCTCTCGCAGCCGCAACTACCGCGCGCGATAACGCCCAGCAGAAGCTCAACCAGGCGCAGGCCGCGCTCGATGCTGCCGTCTCGGGTACGGGTGTCGACCTGAGTGCGCTTGAGGCCGCCAAGAACGCTGCTGCTGGTGAGCTCAAGACCGCGCAGGACGCGCTCGAAGCCGCGACGACTGCAGACGCCACCGCACAGGCGAACCTGCAGGCTGCGCAGACTACCGTCACCGCCGCGCAGGAGAAGGCCAACGCCGCCAACGCTGCCGTGGCATCTGCCCAGTCTGCATACGATGCGGCAAACAAGGAGTACAAGGACGCGGCCAGTAAGCGTGACACCGCGAAGTCGGCATACGAGCAGGTCCAGCAGACCGAAGCCGACAAGAAGGCGGAGTACGACCGACTTGTCGAGGTCCGCCAGCAGAAGAGCAACGAGTTCGATCAGGCTCGTGCTGAAGTAACCGACGCGCATAATGCATACGACGCCGCAAACGCCGAGGTCGACAAGCTTAACCAGCAGATTGCCGACCTCAAGTCGAACATGACCGTAGACCAGAATGTCATCAACCAGGGTATGTTCGGCTTCATGAACTACATCATCGGCGGCAGCCAGTTCACGGCCACGCAGAAAAAGAACGCCCAGGACGCCGTATCGATGCTGACCGGTGCCAAGAGCAAGGCCAAATGGTATGACCAGTACGTCGATCAGGACATGTCTCGCGACACCAACCCGCTTTCCTTGAAGCAGATGCGCAACGCCCTGACCTACCTCGACACCCAGAACAACCTCCGCAAGGCGAACGGTCAGTCGGCGCTCAGCGTCAGCCTCCGCATGACTGTGGCAGCAGCCCTTAATACATCATATTCATCGAACATCTGGGGACACTCGGGCTGCTACTCGGACAATGGAGAGAATCTTGCTGGCGGTGGTGGCGCATATACCGGCGGCGAGACCGAGGACACGCTTGGCTGGCCATATACCGGTCTCTACACCCAGGAGAAGAAGGCATTCGATAAGTACGCCGAGAAGAATGGTGACCTTGAAAACCATCGATATGATGCCTGGTATATCTACCAGAACTACAACAGCATCTACCAGGAGTGCGGGCACTATCTCAACATCGTCGATTCCGCTATGGAAGCCATCGGTATTGCAACCGGTAGCGGTAAGAACACCGATTCCGAGGTAACCATCTTCGATTACAGTGCTGATGACACTCAGGCTGATTTCACTGTCTCCGAGTTCAAGAAGCTCCTGAACGACTACATCGCTTCCGCCTACAATGCAGGCGGCACGCAGGAGCAGAAGGAGCAGCTGAAGCAGCTTCAGAATAAGCTGGCAGAGGCGCAGAAGAACTTCGGGACTGCTGGAACGGCTTATTCTAACGCATTGGATAAGCAAGAAAGCACGCGTGACGCCTATACCGCGGCCGACACGAACGTGAACACTGCCAAGGGCGAGTACGAGAAGGCTAAGTCCGGCACCGCCGCCGCGAAGACGGCATATGACGCCGCCGAAGCCAAACTCAAGGGTATCGACGTCAAGACGCCCCAGACCAAGCTCGAAGCCGCCAAGAGCAAGGCCGCTACTGCCCAGGCAGCTCTCGATAAGGCAAACGCCACGCTTGCTGACAGCAAGACGAAGGCAGCCGATGCCGCTGCTCACAAGGCGAAGGCTCGCAGCGCCCGCGATGCCGCCAAGGCAAAGTCCGATCAGGCCAACGAGGCGTATGACAACGCCACGGCTTCGGTCAAGGACCTTACCGCCAAGCGCGATGCCGCCCAGGCGGACCTTGCGAATAAGCAGGGCTCGCTTGACGAGGCAAAGAAGGCCGACGATGCCGCCCAGGCTGGTGTAGACAAGGCCCAGGCCGCAGATGTCCAGGCCGCGACTGCTCTTTCGGACGCCAAGCAGGCGGTTGCCGCCAAGGCGCAGGCTGTGTCCGACGCACAGGCCAAGGCCAAGGCTGCCGAGGGCGAGCTGACCGGCGCAAACAAGGCCTTCGAGCGCTTCGCCGGCGCTCAGAAGGCGGTCGACGACGCCAAGGTCGCCTATGAAGCCGCCGTCGCCGGCGTCGCCGATGCCCAGAAGCAGCTCGAGGCCGCCAACGAAGCCGTCGTCGATGCGAACCTCGAGATCGTCAAGGCCAAGGCTGAGCTTGCCAACGACGAGGCACTTAAGGCCGATCTTGAGGCCGTCGACCACAAGGCATCCCTTGCCGCGGGCACGACGGGCAACGAGAAGCTGGTCAAGCTGAACGCTGCCTACGCTCGCTATAAGGCCGCCGTCGATGCCGCCGCTGGTCTCAAGGCTGCTCTGAGCGATGCCGATGCCAAGCTTTCCGATGCCAACGACGTCTATGCCGCTGCGCTTGCCGAGCTTGACGATGCCAAGGATGCCCTGGCTGCCGCGCAGGCCGAGTACGACAAGTATCATCCCAAGGCTGAGCCGCAGGCCAAGCCTCAGGTTGCGCAGGCTGCTGCAAAGGCTCCTGTCGCCAAGAAGAAGGCTGCGGACGCTGCGCTCGCCCAGACCGGTGATACCTCCGCGCTTGCGGGCGAGGTCTTTGTTATCGGCGGTATTACGCTCGTGGCCGCGGGCGTGACGCTGGGCGATCGTCGTCGCAATCACATGTAGTGATCCGGGCGTCGGCTCTGCAGTGAACTTCAATTCATAGCGGGACCGTCTCGATACCCAAACGATAAGGCCGGCGCGCTGTTAAACGCAGCGCGCCGGCCTTTCTTTGCGTTGGTATCAAAAAGCCCGGTCGGTAGCCGCGAAAGCTACCGACCGGGCAAATCGTAGGCAATATGGTTGCTGTCGAGCAGCTGCTCAGCTTAGCCCAGCAGGCTCAGGCCAACAGAGACAAACGCCAGGATAACGCCGACGATGGACTCGCCGCCGAGCAGGCCGCTGGCGACAACCAGGCCCTGTTCCTGGAAGGCGGCGTCCTTGGCAGCCCTCTCCTCGTCAGAAAGACCAGCGGTGGCGTCGCGGTGGGCGGACCACTTGTCGTAGGCGAGCTTGACGCAGGAGCCCAGGAATGCCGTGAGTGACATGTAGAACGGCAGGTACACGCCCAGGCCGATCATCATGGCCGGAATGCCGAGCCAGTACATGACGATGCCGGCGATAAAGCCGCCAACGAACCACGGCACGCTCGGGATGCCCGAGACCATGGTGGCGACGACGCTTGCCTGCGCGGCAACAAAGCTCTTGTCGGGGCCAAAGGCGTCCGGGCCATAGGCGGTGACGAGCGCGACCATGACGGCGGCGGCGACCAGGGCGCCCACGATGCCGCCGATGGCTTGACCGATCCACTGCGCACGCGGGTTGGTGCCCAGCACGGCGCCGGCCTTAAAGTCGTTCATGACGTCGCCCGCAAGGCCGCACGCCACGGCTACGATGCCGGCGATAAAGAACAGTTTGACCTGAGCGATCTGTGCAAAGGCAGCCACGATGAGCATGACGATGAGGCCAAAGATCTCCATGGGGTCGATGCCCGTCTGGCCGCAGCTCTGTGCGCTCATGATGGTGGTGACAAAGGTGAACAGCGTCACGATGACGGCCGGAACGGGACCAAGGTCAAGCACGATGGCGATGATCACGGCGATGGCGGCGGCGCCCAGGCCGATGATGCCGGCGTCGAGCTTAAGGGAGCCCGAGATGAGCGACTGCTCGTCGGTGTCGGTGGAGCTGTCGGCGGCAAGACCGCGGACGATACCGGCGACCTGCGGCAGGATGTCCTTGAGGACGACGGCGACGCCAAAGCCCATCATGAGGCCCATGCCCAGGGACTTGACGATGCCCTGCGCAGTCACAATGTCGAACAGACCGGCAGCGGTGCCGCCCACGATGATGCCAAAGTTGCCCAGCAGGGCGCCGGCAAACCAGAAGGCGACCGGGGCGAAGCCCACGAGGAAGCCGACGGAGAGCAGCATGGGCGAGTTGTAGATGGCAAAGGTCACGCCGGGGATGTTGAGCGTGCACAGCATGCTGGGCACCATGCCCAGGGCGTCGCGCAGCACGCTATAGATGCCGGCGATGGCCATGGAACCAAAGAGCTGCTTGCCGGTTTTGCCGCCAGCCTCGGTCGCGCGCAAGGTCTGAGCTGCGGCGTTGCCGGTGGGGAACTCAAGCGCGGCGTCCACGATAAAGTGACGGTGGATGAGTGCCGTGGCCAGCAGGCCCAGGATGGTGCCGGCGAGTGCCACGATAAACATGTCGAGCCAGCTGATCTGGTCGGCATAGCCCAGCATCCAGGCGCCCGGGATGGTAAACGCCAGGCCGCCGGCGACCATGGCGCCCGCGGACATGATGGTGTGGGTGACGTTGGCCTCGTTGAGGCTGGCATTGCCCATGAGCTTAAGGAAGAACAGCGAGATGACGGCAGCGAAGACGATCGGCCAGGGGAGTGCGCCCATCTTGAGGGCGGTGTAGGCCGAGCTTGCCGTGATAATCACGCAGCCAAGGACGCCGATGACGACGCCGCGCAGCGTGAGTTGCCCGCGCATCGAGGCGCGGTTCGAGGGATTGCTCATATAGAACTCCTTTGCGTATATCCGCTTCCCCCGCAAGCGCCGCTACGGATACGGCGCGGGAAGTCGGGTTACCAAGGGCCGCCGCGTGAGCTCGCGCACGACCGCGCACCAGTATAGCCGCAAGCTAGTCATTTTGGGATGACTGGTTTAGGTAGGGGATATACTGCTGGGCAGACGAAAGGAGCGCCGACGATGCTTAATGGGTGCGCATATATATTGACGGTCGACGTGGGCAACACGTTCATTCGCTTTGGCCTGTTTGCCGAGGATTCGGCCGCGGCGCAGGAGTGCCCGCTTGCGACGTGCGAGATCACGACGCCGTCGAGCATTACGGCAGACGAAGCGCGTATGCGTCTCGCTCAAGTCATGGCCGCGCTGGCGGCTGATGCGGGCATGCCCGGCGCGCTCGTGCCCACGGCGGCCGTGCTGAGCTGCGTGGTGCCGGCGCTCGAACGCCCATGGAAGGCGGCGCTTTCCCGTACTTGCACGGGACGCGTGCTCACCGTGGGGCCGGGCCTCAAGACCGGCATGCCCGTGCACTACGACGATCCGGCCGAGATCGGCCCCGACCGCATTGCCGATGCCGTGGCGGCACGCGCCGTCTACGGCTCTCCCTGTATCGTGATCGACCTGGGTACGACGACCAATATCGAGGTCATCGACGCGCACGGTACCTTTGTGGGCGGCGTCATCGCGCCGGGTCTGGCGCTCGGCGCCCGCTCGCTTTCGGCGGCTGCGGCGCGTCTACCCCAGGTCGAGCCCTCGGCACCGACGCATGTGATCGGCCGTAACACGCGCGAGGCCATGCGCTCGGGAGTGGTCTTGGGCGAGGTAGCCCGCATCGACGGCATGCTCGACATGGTGCTTGCCGAGATGCGCGCGACCAAGGCCGCGGGGGAGGATGGCGTGCCCATCGTCATTACCGGCGACGATGCCGAGGCGCTCGCGGCGTTGGTCGGCCACAGCCTGACGGTAGATGACGCACTGACGCTGCGGGGTCTCGCCGAGCTCTACCGCATCAACCAAAAGCCCCGCCGCGTGTAAAAGTGAGGGCGCCGGTGGGACAAACGCCTCCACCTTTCACCTGCTACAATGGGTCAAACTATTGCGATTACGGAGGTGTCTGCCATGTCGGACGATCTTCATCAAACTTCGTCAGGCAAGCGCCTGGACGTCATTAGCTGGGACGAGTTCTTTATGAGCGTGGCCATCGCCGCGCAGCGCCGCAGCAAGGACCCCAATACGCAGGTGGGTGCGTGCATCGCCAGCACCAACCACCGCATCCTTTCGGTGGGCTACAACGGTACACCCTCGGCGCTCAACGACGACTTTTTCCCGTGGGGTACGAGCGACGACCCGCTGCAGGACAAGCACAACTACGTGGTCCATGCCGAGGCCAACGCCGTGCTCAACTACCGTGGCTCGCTCAAGGATCTCGAGGGTTCCACGGTCTACGTTACGCTGTTCCCGTGCCACGACTGCGCCAAGATTTTGGCGCAGGTGGGCGTGGGCGAGGTTGTCTACCTGGACAACAAGTACGCCGACACTGATGATGGACGCATCAGCCGCCGCATCCTCGACTCCTGCGGCATCAGCTACCGCCAGGTTATCGTCGATGTTCATATCGGCACCGAGGGGCAGACTCAGCAGTAACGCGTGTCAACGCCAGCTGGCAACAAAAGGCAGCTAAAAGAGCCCCGTCCCAAATTGACTACTCGTGAAAGTCGCGTCTGCGCGCATGGACGGCTCGTGAGCGGGTACATGGCTGTAGTAACATAGCTTCTGTCCGCGGGCGCGCCCGCGTAATTGTGAGAAAGGAGCCCTTGTGGCTGTTAACGAAGAGCTGCTTAAGAAGGTTCTTGAGGAGATTCGCCCCAACCTGCAGGCTGACGGCGGCGATATGGAGTATGTGGGCGTCGACGACGAGGGTGTCGTCAAGCTGGAGCTGCAGGGCGCCTGCGCCGGCTGCCCTATGAGCGCACTGACCCTGTCCATGGGTATCGAGCGTATCCTCAAGGAGCATGTGCCCGGCGTTACCCGTGTCGAGCAGGTCAATGCCTCCGGCGAGACCGACGACCTGTACGACGAGTACGCGCCGTTCTAAGATGCGAAAGCTGCGGACGGCATACTCCGCATAGACGTTACGCCCAAATATGCGGCTGCGAGCGCAAGGCCCGCGGCCGCATTTGTATGTAGGGAGTAGGAGGGTCGACATGCTCAACGACTTCTACCATATGCTTGATCCTGTCGCGATCTCGGCGGGCCCCATCACCATCTACTGGTACGGCCTGGCCTACGTGGTCGGCGCTCTGCTCACGGCGGTCGTCATGTACCGCACACAGCGTCGCTGGGGCTTTAACATCACGATTGACGACCTGACGAGTGTCGTGGTCGGCGTGGTCTTTGGCCTCATTATCGGTGCGCGCCTGTTCTACGTCATCTTTTACGGCGACGGCTACTACTGGGCGCATCCGCTCGAGATCTTTGCCACCAACGAGGGCGGCATGAGCTTCCATGGCGGCTTGGTGGGCGGCATTATCGGCGGCATCATCGTGTGCCGCATGTATAAGCTCGACGCATGGACCATTGCCGACCTTGCAGTTATCGGTGCTCCGCTGGCGCTGTGCCTGGGACGTTGTGCCAACTTTGTCAACGGTGAGCTGTGGGGCAAGCCGACCGATCTGCCCTGGGGCGTGGTCTTCGGTGGCACCGCGGGCGATATGCCGCGTCACCCCTCCCAGCTCTACGAGGCATTTCTTGAGGGCATCGTGCTCTTTTGCATTCTGCAGGTGCTCAGCCGCAAAAAGCCGCTACTGCCCCAAGGCACGTTTATGGGCGTCTTTGTGATGGGCTACGGCATCGTCCGTTTCCTCATTGAGTTTGTGCGCGTGCCCGATGCCCAGCTGGGTTATCTGCTGGGTGGCGTCATCACGATGGGTCAGCTGTTGAGTCTGCCACTCGTGATTGCGGGCCTGGCGCTCGTCATCTTTGCCCTCCGCCGCAACCGCCCCCAGCGCATCTACCTCGACGCCTAACCACCACAAAGGGGACAGGCACCTTTGTGGTGGTTCGCTGGGTAACGATGACAGAACAGTAACGTTTCCCCAGATAAAACCTGCCAAAATAAACCTGTCCCTTTTTGGCAGGTTTCTAGAAAGGCTCTTTGGACTGTGAAGGATTCCGATCTCTCCACAACGGCTGCGCGCGACGCTGCCCGCATCGTCTGGTTTAAGCGCTACCCCGCCAAGCAGACGCTCATCGCCTTTTTGCTCGCGCTGTTGGCGACCACGGCGTTTTCCATCGATCCCGCCCCGGTGTCGAGCAACGCAGTCTTGGCGATTGACCCCAAAGCCTCGGGCATGCTGTACGTGTGCTACGAGGTGCTCCTCTCGTTTGCCGGCCATACCGACGCGGTCATGCTGCTTGCACTTGCCTGCCTGCTCACCTTGCCGTTTCGCTACGTGTTCTTTGGCCGTGGCGACACCTGGCGTCCATCGATCATTCTGCCGTCGCTGTTCTTCGCCATCTGCATGGTGTTCGGCCGCAGCTACGATCTCACCGACTCGGCCGAGATTGTCCTTGGCGACAAAGCTCGCATCATCTGCGCCTGGATTGGCGGCGCGGGCTGGATGCTCCTGGCGGTCGTTGCCTTCTACCTTGCCTTTGAGTGTCTAGATTGGCTGAGCTCCCGACGCATCCCGTTTTCCGAGGCGCACTTTGGCCGCATATGGCGTGTGGCTCACACCGTGCTCTCGGTCCATCCCTTTGCCGGGCCCTTTCTGGTGCTTATGATCGCCTGGGCGCCCACGCTCATCGCTTCGCTGCCCGGCCTTTTTATGGGAGATACGGGTGCGCAGATTCGCCAGTGGTTCAACTATCCCAACGGCACGAGCGACTACCTGCGCCTACTCAATCCCAACGTGCTGCTCAACGGGCATCATCCTGTAGTGCACACGGCCATTATCGGCTCGTGCGTTCAGCTGGGGCTTTCGCTGTTCAACAGCGCCAACGCAGGTCTTGCTATCTACACCTGCGCCCAGTTCGTCATTACGGCCGCCTGCATGGCCTATTCCATTTCGTCGCTGCGCAAACTGGGCGTGAGCCTGCCGGTTCGCGGTGCGATCCTGCTGTTCTTTGCGTTTATGCCGATGTTCTCTAACTACGCGGCGTTGCTCACCAAAGACGTGCTCTTTGCCGACGCGTTTTTGGTGCTGCTGGTACAGACCGTCAAGCTCGTGGCATGTGGCTTGCCCCGTCGCGATGCCAATGCCGAGCGAGCGGGCGAGAAAGCCCCCGTGCTCTTTGCGCGCCACGACTGGCTGTTGCTCGCTCTGGGCGCCATGGGCTCCACGTTTCTGCGCAACGGCGGCCTGGTGTTTCCCCTGGCGGCATGCGTAATCGCGGCGGCGTTTAGCGCATGGGACGCGCATGCGGCTCGTCGTGCAGCCAAGCAGGCTGGTGCTGCGCCTTCGGGCGCCATCCCACGTTTCCGCTGGGTGGGAGTTCTTGCTGTGCTTGCACTCTGCCTTGCCTCTAATATGTACTTCACCAAGGTGTTTATGCCGGCGCACGACATTACGCCCGGTTCCAAGCGCGAAATCCTCTCGATTCCGTTCCAGCAGACGGCTCGTTTCGTCCAAAAGCACGACGGTCTCAACTCGGGCGTCAACCCTACGGTTAAGGAGGACGGCACCATCGTGGAGGCTCCTTGCGACGGCTTGGTGACCGACGAAGAGCGTGCCGTGATCGATCGCGTACTCAAGTACGAGAACCTGGGCCGCCGCTACAACCCCGACAAGTCCGATGCCGTCAAGAACTGCTTTAACGAGTACGCCTCGCAGGAGGACATCGATGCCTATTTTGAGGTGTGGGCCCAGATGTTCAAAAAGGATCCCGAGTGCTATATCTCGGCGCTTATCAATAACTACTATGGTTATTTTTATCCGAGCGCGCGCGATGCATGGGTCTACAGCACGGCGCGTAGCGCCGAGATCATGGCGCGTCCCGACAACCTCAAGTACTTCGATTTCCATCCGGTTGACAGCAACGTGGTGCGCTGGTGCGACCACCTGATCAATCTGTACCGTGTGGCGGTGCAGCGCATCCCGTTTATCTCGCTCACCATGAGCTCGGCCACCTATGTGTGGATCATGATCGCCGTGGTGGTCTACCTACTGCGTCGTCATTCATGGCGTGCGCTGGCGATCTGGGTGCCGCTGTTGGGCGTGCTCGCCGTGTGCCTGATTGGCCCGTGCAACGGCTCGACTTACATGCGCTACCTGTATCCGGTCATCGCCTGCATGCCCTTCGCCATCGGCGCCACCGTCACCCGCAGCGACTTCCTCTGGTTCTAACTTGGTGCATTGAGGTCAGGTTTCTTTGCACCAAAGGGGCCATCATCACGGCGCCTTCATTTTGGGGTTTATCTCGCAGGCCAGTAGGTATATCATAACGACGTTTGTTTATATTGCCCGAGCATCTGCGCTGGGCTTTAGGTCGAAACCGATAGGAGACACGTATGTCCGGACACTCTAAGTGGGCCACAACCAAGCATCGTAAGGGCGCGCAGGACGCCAAGCGTTCCGCCCTCTTCTCCAAGCTCAGCCGCAACATCACCGTTGCTGCCCGTCTCGGCGGTGACCCGCTGCCCGAGAACAACGCCAGCCTCGCCGCTGCCGTTGCCAAGGCTAAGGCTCAGTCCATGCCTAAGGACAAGATCAAGTCCGCTATCGACAAGGCTTTTGGTTCGGGTGCTGACGCCGCCGTCTACGAGAACATCGTGTACGAGGGCTACGGTCCCGCCGGTGTCGCCGTCTACGTCGACTGCCTGACCGACAATCGCAACCGTACCGCCGCCGATGTCCGTTCCGCCTTCTCCCACGCTGGTGGCAACCTGGGCACCTCCGGCTCCGTCGCCTTCCAGTTTGAGCGTAAGGGCCAGATTGTCGTCGCCAAGGAGATCTTGGACGAGAACGCCAAGAAGGAGACCATGATCGCCAACGGTGCTGCCGGTGACGAGGATGAGTTCATGATGGCCATCGCCGAGGCCGGTGGCGAGGACTACGAGGACGCCGGCGAGGAGTGGATCGTCTGGACTACTGCCAACGAGGTCATGGCTGTCTCCAAGGCGCTCGAGGAGCAGGGCGTCCAAGTCAAGGGCTCCGAGACCACCATGGTCCCGACCACCCCGACCGAGGTCTCCGGCGCCGATGCCAAGAAGGTTCAGCGCCTCATCGACCGTCTTGAGGAGCTCGACGACGTCCAGGATGTTTACAGCACCATGGACATGACCGACGAGGTCATCGCTGCCCTCGAGGAGGAGTAGCGCCCGCACGGGTTAAGCTGTGCATATCTGGGCATAATGAAGCGAGCATGCAAGCCTCGTGGAATAGATGAGCCGGATCCGCGTGCGTAGAGCACCGGACCCGGCTCTTTTATAATGATGCGAGCCGTTTTGCATTTCGAGAGCCGAGATTTGAAGGGAGCGCCACGTGCGCGTACTCAAACGAGCCCTAGCGATTGTGTATCTTGCCGCCGCCATCGTGGCGCTGGGTACGCTTGTCTGCCAGTTTTGGGGGCCGTATACGTATCGCTTTATGCTGCTGATGCGCGACCCCATGCCGCGCATTGTCGTGACGGCATGCGGCGGAGTTGTGGCGATCGGCGTGCTGGTAAGCTTCTTCCGCCTGATGTTTGCTCGTCGCGAGCCGTCCTGCGTGCATCCGGCGGGGGAACGCAATATCGAGGTTACCCTTGCGGCGCTTTCTTCGTGTGCCAGGGCTGCTGCCGAGCGCGACGACCGCGTGATGGTCGAGCATGTCGAGGCCCGCGTCCAAGGCTCCGATGATTCGCACGTCCGATTTAAGGTCGAGGCTATCGCGCTTGACGATAAGGACGTGGCATCTCTGGCTACCGCGATGCAACAGCGCATCGAGGAAGCTTGCGACACCATGCTCGGCACGCCGGGTACGACCGCGCGCGTCCGTTTTTTGCCGTCCAAGACTACCGTCCAGACCGTGGAGGTTTCCGGTGAGTGATACCAATCAAGATAAGACCGCTCGTACGCCGCGCCTGACGATTGACCAGAGCGCTGCGCCGGCGAGCGAACCTGTTGATTCCAAAGCAGAGGCAACCGAGTTGCAAGATGCGGCAGCCGCGGATTTTGACGAGGCTATGGGTCTCATCAAGGGTACGGGCGCTGCCATCTGGAGCTATGCTGTGCGTCATCCCAACACCACGCTCGGCGCCGTCGCTGGCTTTATCCTCGCCGTGTTGGTGCTCACGCTCGGCCTGTGGGATACGCTTGTCATTGCATTCTTCGTGCTGATCGGCGCTGTGATTGGCCAGATTCGCGACGGCGAGAACGGGATCGTCAACTTCTTCGGCCGTCTGTTTAGTGGCCGCTAATATGTATTCGACTGTCGCATCCGCGGCAGGCATAAGGAGGAACCATGGCTTTTAATACGAAGGTCGATGTGGCCGATACCGAGCTCGAGGAGAACGAGGCGGTCGTCGCCGAAGCCGAGGATGTGACGCTCGAGGACGAGGCTCTTGTCGAGGCCGAGTCCGATGTGGATGAGGATGACGAGGAAGCGGACGAGTCCGAGGACTCGCTGACCTATTCCAACGGTGTGATCGAAAAGATCGTTGCCATGGCCACCCGCGAAGTTCCGCACGTTCTGGGCATGAAGGGTAACCTCATGCACTTTGTGCAGGAGCAGTTTGGTGCCGAGAATCTGACCAAGGGCGTGACGGTCGAGGTCACCGATGACAATCGCGTGGTCGTCAACATCTCTGTCATCATCGAGTACGGCGCCTATGCGCCCGCGATCTTCGACGATGTCAAGGCACGTGTCACCGAGCGCCTTGCCGCGATGACCGGCCTTGAGGTGGCGGGCGTCAACCTGCGTATCGAGGACGTCATCACCCCCGAGGAGTACGAGCACCGCACCAGCCAGCACGAATAACTTTCCAAAAAGGGACAGGTTTGTTTTGGCAGGTTTTATCTGCGAAAACGTTAAACGGCCGACCGCGCAAGCAAAAGCGTGGCCGGCCGTTATTTGTATGCCCCCCGATGTGGGCATACCGCTCGTCTAACTAGGGGTTGCAATCGTCGCGTTCCGCGTTACCCTAATGGGCGCATTGTTTCCAAATTGTTAACGAGGGGTTGCCGTAATGGCTGACGAGCACGAAACAGAAAGCAAGGCATGGGCGATTGAGGCCGCCGCGGCAGAGGCGGCATCGCGTGCTGCCGAGGAGATGCATCGTCCTCCCGTGGTGCCGATGGAGCGCGTGGTTGATCGCACCGATATCGAGCGCGGCGAGCGTGCCGGTCAAAAGCGCAGCCAGGAGCCGGGCTTCCCGCGCTTTTTTGCCGAGCTCAATCTGGGCCTGATTCTTACGGCCTTTGCCATCGTTGCGTTTAAAACCCCTAATCACTTTGCTTTTGGCGGCACCTCGGGCGTGTCGGTCATTCTGTCCACGCTGTTCCCGACCCTGCCCGTCGGCGTCTTTATGTGGATTATTAACGCGGTTCTCGTCGTTTTGGGCTTTATCTTTTTGGAGCGCAAGGCGATTCTGTGGAGCGTCTTCGCCTCGTTTGCGCTGTCCGCCTATGTTTCGCTGTTTGAGCTCTTTATTCCGACCGATGTCTCGATGACGGGCGATATGTGGCTTGACCTATGCTTTGCCGTCATCTTGCCGGCGCTCGGCAGCGCTATTGTCTTTGATATTGGCGCCTCGACGGGTGGCACGGACATTCTTGCCATGATCCTCAAGCGCCGCACGACGCTCGAGATTGGCCGCGCCCTGCTGCTGGTCGATATCGGCATCGTGACAATCGCGGCCTTCTTGTACGGCCCGCGCGTTGGTCTGTACTGCGTGCTCGGCCTGTTTGCCAAGACGCTTGTGGTCGACAAAGCCATTGAGAGCATTCACCTGCGCAAAGTCTGCACGGTCATTTGTTCCGAGCCCCTTAAGGTCGAGGAGTTTATCGTCAAGCATCTCAACCGCACGGCGACCATCAGCCGCGGCTACGGTGCCTTCTCGGGCAAGTGTGTGACGGTGATCATGAGCGTGCTGAGCCGTCGCGAGGCCGTGCAACTGCGCCGCTATGCGCGCGAAGTCGATCCAGGTGCCTTTATCACGATCGTCGACAGCTCCGAGATCGTCGGCAAGGGCTTCCGCGGAACGAACTAGCACAGACGTATTCAACGAACCGCCTGCTGGCGCCGTGTACCTTGCAAATCGGTCATCTTTGAGTATTTGACCCCACATTGGGCAATAATGATGCTAAATACATCGTTTGCGATCCAAGTGATTTGTTCAAGATACGAAGGGATGATTCTATGTTCTGCTCGCAGTGTGGCGCCCCCATGGGCGATAACGACAAGTTCTGCGGCGTGTGTGGTGCTCCTAATGCGGGTGCCGCTGGCCCCGCTCCCGAGGGACAGCCTCAGCCCCAGCAGTTTGTTCCGCAACCGCCCGTGGCGAATGCGCCAAAGGGCTGTGTGGCCCAGGCGTTCCAAGATATGACTAAGACTCCGGGCGTGCTTCAGCGTGTATGCCAAATCGCGTTTTTGCCGGCGCTGATTTGCGTTGTGTCGGTGCTCGTGTTGTTTATTCCCGTTATTGGCGGCATTGCGGCTGCCATCGGCTTTTTGGCAGCTTGCATTGCGAGTGTGTGCGGTTCCGGCTTCGGTATCGAGTGGGGCCGTGATCTGTCGCTCAAGGTCGATGACGGCATGGACCGTCCACTCATGCGTTCCACGTCGTTTGGTCTCGGAGTCTTTTCGAGCGTTATTTCGGTCGTGCTCGAGGTTATCGCTGCCATTCCCGTTATCGGTGTAGTGCTTTCGCTGGTGGAGGGCGTGGTAATTGGCGCCGCGGGCTCGTATTCTTATTACGGCTCTTATGCGCTCGAGGCTGCGCTGTTCGGTTCGCTCGGCCTGCTTGTCCTGGCGCTAATTGCCTCGGCGATTCTGGGTGTCTTCTTTAAGATGTTCGCCGACATCGCCGTGATGCACTTTGCGGTGACCGGTCGCGTCGAGAGCGCGTTTTCGCTCGATAAGGTCTGGGCGGCCTTTAAGCACAACAAGACCAAGCTGTTCTGTGCTTCGTTCCTTCCCGAGTTTTTGACGGGCCTGGTCGCCAACGTTGTCACATGGATCTTGACGGTCGTCTTTGGCGCCATTGCCTCTGTCGGTATGTATAGCTACTACTATCGTCCTACGGGTATTGAGGCAATTGTTACCGGCGGTGGCGTCACGCTCGCGCTGTTCTTGGTGCTGGTCGCTTTCGTCACCGTATTTCTTACGGTCTTTGGCAAGATGCTCAAGCACCGTGCCGTTGGCTATTGGGCCGCACGCTATGCAAGCGAGTGGGCCGATGAGGATAAGGACGACGTCCTGACTTTTGTGTTGCCCTTCGAGAAGAAGTCCGCTCCTTCGGGTTACGGTGCTCCGGATGCTTCGCCGGCACCTGCACCTGCACCTGCTCCCGCGCCCGAGCCTGAACCGGCGCCCGAGTCTGAGACGGCATCTGAGCCTGAGCCTGAGCCGGCACCTGCACCTGCACCTGAGTCGGCGTCCGAGCCAAGCTCCGACGAGGAGCCTCAGGACGAGTAGCCACGCCGCCTGCTATTTGGGGACGGGCTAGAAATAGCGCTTGACAAATGAGCGGGGGCGGACGTGTCGAAACGTCCGCCCCCGCTCTGCTTTAGCCAGGCTGTTATGGATGGGTGTGACGACTACTCGTCGTGCTTCTCCTCACGGCGTGCAGCAGCGCGTGCGTCGTGGATGCCCTTGATCGCGGCATGGCGAGCCGTTCGGGCATCATGGATGGCGTCGCGAGCCTCGGCGGTCGTTGCCTTGGCAGAGCGCAACTTGGCGGCCAGATCGGGGTTGGTTTCGGCGACCGCGGTAATCGCGGGGCCGTCGAGCTCCTCTTGCGTGGGCTCGGCCAAAAAGTCGATAGCATACTGGGCGGCCACCATGGAGCCCTTTGCCAGAACGGTCTCGTCGATCTTGTAGAAGCAGGAATGTTGGGCGTACGTGGCGCCAATCTTGGGGTTGCGCGTACCTACAAAGGCGAGCACGCCCGGTACGCGACGCAGGTACTCCGAAAAATCCTCGCCCGAAAGCGTGCCGCGATAATGGCCTTGGCCGGTGGGGCCCAGGCACTTGATTACAGCCTGACGGCAGCGCTCGCTCGAGGCGGCGTCGTTTTCGACCTTGTAGTTGGCGATGGTGTAGTCGGTGAGCTCTGCCTCGGCGCCCAGAGCTGCCGCGGTATGCTCCACGATGCGGCGCATGAGCTCCGGCATTTCCTCGTGGGTCGAATCGCCGTAGGTGCGCACTGTGCCGGCGAGGTAGGCCGTGCCGGCGATAACGTTGCGCGCGGTGCCGCCGTGCAGCTCGCCGACGGTGATGACGGCCGGCTCGTAGGGGCTGATTTCGCGCGAGACGATGGTCTGCAGGGCGTTGACAATTTCGGCGGCAACCATAACGGCGTCGTGGCCGCGCTGGGGCATGGCGCCGTGGCACGAGGTGCCGCGGACATCGATGCGGAACCAGTCGGTATTGGCCATGCGCGGGCCGGGCTCGCAGCTCACGGTGCCGGCATCGACCTCACTCCAGATGTGCGCGGCGTAGGCGCCATCGACGCCGTCGAGCACACCCGTGCCGATCATGAGCTTGGCGCCCTGGCCGTTTTCCTCGCTGGGCTGGAAGACGATGCGGACTTCGCCGTGGATGTCGTCGGTCATATGGCGCAGGATTT
Source organism: uncultured Collinsella sp. (assembly GCA_902493895.1). GTDB lineage: Bacteria > Actinomycetota > Coriobacteriia > Coriobacteriales > Coriobacteriaceae > Collinsella. The sequence goes on from CABUQW010000019.1 coordinate 16,995, forward strand.
GCAGCGTGCCGAGCATCATGGCGATATGACAGTCGTGACCGCAGGCGTGCATGCAACCCTCATTGACGCTGGCGAACTCCTCGCCGGTCTGCTCGGTGACGGGCAGGGCGTCGATATCGGCGCGCAGCAGGATACGGCGGCGTGGCGTGCCGTCCTCGCGATAGGCGTCGGGCGCGGTGCCGCGAAGGGTCGCCACAAGGCCCGTCTTAAGGGGACGCTCGTAGGGGATATTCATGGCGTCGAGCTGGTTGGCGATGTCAGAAGTCGTGCGCTCCTCGGCGAGGCTCAGCTCCGGGTGCTTATGGAAGTGCCGACGCTGCTTGATGATGTAGGGCTCAAACTCGGCGGCGATATCTTGGATGGCTGCGGTGACGTCGTCAGCCGCGCGAGCCTCGGTCGCCGCCATAATCTGCTGTGCCTTGGTCTTCGTCATGGTCGATTTGCTCCTTGCTGGGTTGATCGCAAAATCGTACAGGCTCTCTCCAGTATGCCACCTGCCGCTAGGGCTGGTAAAGTTGCCGTTTGCCGCTTGGGGTTTTGTAGCTGGAGCGGGGGAGTACACTCGGGGGTGTTGAATTTCCTGCCAGAGATGGGGATGCCCATGCAACATATCGATCGGATTATCCGCTCCAAGAACGTCTTTACCGCGCAAGACGGCATCGATACCGCCCGCGAGCTGTCGATTGCCATCGCAGGCGACCGTATCGTCGCAGTCGGTGCGCCCGATGACGTGATCGCCGCCGCTCCTGCCGCCATGTCGGTTATCGACTACGGCGAGCAGTTCGTCTGCCCCGGTTTCCATGACGCTCATCTGCACTTCTTCCATACCTCGGTCGGTTCCTCGCCGTACATGCTCATGGATATGGGCACGTCCGAGGCTGCGCTGGTGCAGCACGCGCTCGAGTTTTCCAAGGACCTGCCCGATGACGCTTGGGTTGTGACGCAGGGCTGGCGCGACTATCGTTGGGACCCGCCCGAGCATCCTACCAAGGCGTCGCTCGATGCGGCATTCCCCGATCGTCCCTGCGTTATGTATTCGGGCGACGGGCACACGCTTTGGCTCAACAGCCGCGCACTCGAGGCGCTCGGCGTCACACGCGACAGCGAGCCGCCAGCGGGCGGCAGTTACGACAAGGATGCAAACGGCGAGCTCACGGGCATTGCTCACGAGGCGGCTGCCATGCAGCTGCTACCGCGCTGCCTTGAGTGGCTGGGGGAGGATCGCATTGCAAGCGCTTACTCCGATCAAATGAGGCGTATGGCCGAGCAGGGCATCACCTCGATATGCGATATGTCGCTCATGCCCATGCCGGGCTGCGATTTTATCCGCGACGACGTCTACGACAAACTGCAGGCAGCCGGCAAGTTGGGCATCCGAGCCCATCTGTTCCCCACGCTGCTGGATGACCAGTCGCGCTTGGAAGAGCTGCAGGCACGTTACGCGAACAACGCGCTGCTCTCGGCGCCAGGCTTTAAGCAGTTCTTCGACGGCGTGTCGAGCGAACACACGGCCTATCTCACCGAGCCCTATACCAACCCGCGCTTCCCGGGCGATCAGGGTCGTCTGACGGTTCCTGCCGAGCGTATGCGCAAGCTGGTCCTCGCTGCCGCGGAGCGCGGTCACACCGTGCGCATCCACGTTATCGGCGACGGCGCCATTCATGCCGCACTCGATATCTTCGAGGAGGCGGCAGAGCTCTACGGCTTGCCCCAGCACGGCCATAATACGCTTGAGCATTTGGAGAATCTGCTGCCCGAGGACATCGATCGTCTGCGCAAACTCAATGTCATTGCCTCGAGCCAGCCCTGTCATATCACGCTCGACCCGGGTGGTCCGGAGCGCGACCTGGGCTTGGAGCGCAGCCGCATCATGTGGCCGTTTGCGACCTATAAGCAGCGCGGCATTCGCCAAGCCTTCGGTACCGACAGCCCTATCACGGCCGTTACCAGCATGAACGTGCTCTACACGGCTATCACGCGCCAGGACCCCAAAAGCCACTGGCCCGAGGGCGGCTGGTTACCGAGCGAGCGCATCGATGCAGCAACAGCCCTGCGCAACTACACCCTGGGCAGCGCGTACGCAGCGGGCGACGAGCAAAACCTCGGCAGCTTGGAGCCCGACAAGTATGCCGACCTGGTAGTCCTGGACCAAAACCCGCTCACCATCGACCCCCAAGAGCTCCAGGCTACCAAGGTTCAAGCCACCTACCTGGCAGGTAACTTGATTTACGAGCGCTAAGTATTCATGCCGTACCGTTAAGCGCGGCTCGGGCAGCCAATTTTGGGATAACGCTCGAGCCGCGTTTGTTTGCCGGTGAGGATGTGTTAGGAGCGTCCCCGCTCTGATGGATTTGGGCGCAGGGCGGAGGTGCTGCTGCCCCGCGCTCAAATTGGACACCAGCAATGCTATCTCTTGGTGTTTTGCATACTTCCCATTACAGATTGCATAAAAAGGCTGGGATGTCCTTCCTGATCCTGATGTACCCCCGCCCGTGCCGTGCAAAAAACGGAGTATTCAGCACCGCGAGCTCTGCCGGTGCCGCTGCGGCTGAGTAACGTTGCGGAGATTGACGTCATTTTGGGGTCCGGCGCGGCGCGAAGCATGCTTTTTTGTCCTGACGGGGTTTGCCTGCCGACTCAAATCGCCGGTCGAAGGCGTCCTTGGGACCAATATGGTGTGTCCGGCGTGTATGCAGCCGTCCTGGCTTGCTGAATACTCCCAAAAATGCACGGCGCTCCCCAGGGGACCCGTGCGCGCAGCGAAAACCATGCCCACGTTCCTATCCGCATCGCCATTTTGCTGCACTGACTTTTCTGAATGCCGGGACCGAATTAGTTAACCTGCCTCCCGTGTGGCTCCGGAGGGGCGGGGCATAAGGTTTATCGCGAGTTCCGCACGAGCCGAAGGCCACTTAATGTGGCCTTCGTGCGAGCAGGACTGCCCGAGCAGGAAACCTTATGCCCCGCCCCTCCGGAGCCACACGGGAGGCATCGCTAAGTTATCCTCCGGCATTCAGAAAATCTAAGTGCCAAAAAATAAGATTTTTTGACTCCGTGTTGTATAACCCGCCATTCGTGGGTACCATTCAACGCGTACGCAAACAAAAAGGGTTAATTCGCGCGGTATAACCGCGCGGCCCAAAAAGGAGGAGACAAGCATGTCGTCTTTGAAGCCGCTTGCAGATCGTGTTCTGGTCAAGCCCGACGAGGCCGAGCAGAAGACCGCTTCTGGTCTGTATATCGCCAGCAACGCTCAGGAGAAGCCGCAGCGCGGCACCATCGTTGCCGTGGGCGCCGGCAAGGTCAACGACAAGGGTGAGCGCATCCCCATGGACGTTCAGGTCGGCGACGTTGTCATCTACGGTAAGTTCGGTGGCAACGAGGTCAAGGTCGACGGCGAGAAGTATCTGCTGATGCGCGCCGACGACATCTACGCCGTCGTCGAGGCCTAGTCTCGTCAGAATCTCTGATTCGTCTTTGAACGCGCCCGCCGCATAGGACTCGGAAGCGGCGACGCGAGTCACATTTCTTTTGGAGGATTACCTACCATGGCAAAGAACATTACGTTCAACACCGATGCCCGCGCTAAGCTTGCCAAGGGCGTCAACACTCTGGCCGACGCCGTTACCGTCACCATGGGCCCCAAGGGTCGCTACGTTGCGCTGCAGCGCACGTTCGGTGCCCCGACCATCACCAACGACGGCGTTTCCGTCGCCAAGGAGATCGAGCTCGAGGACAACATCGAGAACATGGGCGCTCAGCTGGTGAAGGAGGTCGCCACCAAGACCAACGACACCGTGGGTGACGGCACCACCACCGCAACTCTGCTCGCTCAGGCCATCGTCAACGACGGCCTGCGCAACGTCGCCGCTGGCGCCAACCCGCTGGCCATTCGTCGCGGCATCGACAAGGCCGTTAACGCCGCCGTCGCCGAGATGAAGAAGCAGGCCAAGCCGGTCGAGACCAAGGAGCAGATTGCTTCCGTCGGTACCATCTCCGCCGGTGACCCCGAGGTCGGCGAGAAGATCGCCGAGGCCATGGAGGTCGTGGGCAAGGACGGCGTCATCACCGTCGAGGATTCCCAGACGTTCGACATCACCATCGACACCGTCGAGGGCATGCAGTTCGACAAGGGCTATGTCTCCGCTTACTTCGTCACGGACAACGACCGCATGGAGGCCGTGATGAAGGATCCGTACATCCTCATCACCGACCAGAAGATTTCCAGTGTTCAGGACATCATGCCCGTTCTCGAGGCTGTCCAGCGCGCTGGCCGTGGCCTGCTCATCATCGCTGAGGACATCGACGGCGAGGCTCTGCCGACCCTGGTCCTCAACAAGATCCGTGGCGCCCTCAACGTCTGCGCCGTCAAGGCCCCGGGCTACGGCGATCGCCGCAAGCGCATCCTCGAGGACATCGCCGTCCTCACCGGTGGCCAGGCTGCCCTGGACGAGCTGGGCGTGAAGGTCGCTGACATCACTGCCGATATGCTCGGTACCGCTAAGTCCGTCACCATCTCCAAGGACAACACCGTCGTCGTCGGCGGCGCTGGCTCCAAGGAGGCCATCGACGCTCGCATCGCTCAGATCAAGGGCGAGATGGAGAACACCACCTCTGACTTCGACCGCGAGAAGCTCCAGGAGCGCCTGGCCAAGCTCTCCGGCGGCGTTGCCGTCATCAAGGTCGGCGCTGCTACCGAGTCCGAGCTCAAGGAGATCAAGCACCGCGTCGAGGATGCCCTGCAGGCTACCCGCGCTGCTGTCGAGGAGGGTATCGTCGCCGGCGGTGGTGTCGCCTTCATGGACGCTGCTCCTGCGCTCGACGCTGTCGAGATCGACGACCCCGAGGAGAAGATCGGTGTCGACATCGTCAAGAAGGCTCTGACTGCTCCGGTTGCCACCATCGCCAAGAACGCTGGCTTTGAGGGCGCTGTCGTGGTCGACAAGGTTGCCGAGCTGCCTGCCGGCCAGGGTCTCAACTCTGCCAACGGCGAGTGGGGCGACATGATCGAGATGGGCGTCCTCGACCCCGTCAAGGTCAGCCGCGTCACCCTGCAGAACGCTGCTTCCGTCGCCAGCCTGATCCTCATCACCGAGGCCACCGTCTCCGATGTGCCCAAAAACACTCAGCTTGAGGACGCTATCGCTGCTGCTACCGCTGGTCAGCAGGGCGGCGGTATGTACTAAGGCCGACAAGGTCTAGAACTCCCACCGGGAATCCGGGGGCGTGACGGGGTTTCTCTCCGGAACGTCCTCGGACATGCAAAGAGGCTCCGCATCGCGCTTCGCGCTGCGGAGCCTCTTTGCGTCCTGCGGAATGTTCCGGAGAGAAACCCCGTCACGCCCCCGGATCCCCTGCGTTTACGGCCTTGAGGTCGGCTCGCGGAGAAAGTCGTGGTTGATGGGAGTACGTGTCCCTTTCGCTGTTTCGCGGCTTTGCCGCGAAAGGCGCGTTACTTTGGGATGGGTGGGGAACGTGGTTGTTGCGGCAACTAATCCCCGCCACAAATTACCCTCGGCATACTTGCGCGAACGATTGCTCGTGCTACACTTGCAATTGCTGTTTCAGGGCGGGGTGGAATTCCCCACTGGCGGTAAATCGGGCGGTGCCAAAGGGGCGCCGTGGAGCAGGCGAGGTGCCTGCGACTGAGCCGATGAGTCCGCGACCCGTGCGTGTGTTGGTTCGCATGCCGGCTGAACTGGTGAGATCCCAGTACCAACGGTTAGAGTCCGGATGAAAGAGGCAGGTGATCTTATGTCTGAACAGTCGCAGCATATCCATTTTGAGAACACGAATAGGTGGAGCACCAAACAGCTCGTTACCATGGCGCTGATGTGCGCCCTGGGCGCCCTGTTTATGTACGTGCAGCTGCCTATCCTTCCTTCGGCGCCGTTTTTGACGTATGACCCGTCGCTGGTTCCGGCGATGGTGTGCGGGTTTGCATATGGCCCCGGTTCCGGTACCGCTGTTGCTGCTATGGCAATCGTTATCCATGCGCTCACTACGGGTGACTGGGTCGGTGCGCTTATGAACTTGGTTGCCACGCTGGGCTACATTTTGCCCGCGGCTATCGTCTACCAGAAGATGCATACCTATAAGGGTGCCGTGATTGGCCTGGTGCTCGGCGTCATTGCCGCTACGGCGCTGTCTATGGTCGCAAACCTTACCATTGGCGTATGGTTCTGGTATGGCTCGGTCGATGCGATCGCCCCGCTCATGATTCCTGCCGTACTGCCGTTCAACCTTATCAAGACCGTGCTTAACTCGGTGTTGACGCTGGCGGTGTATAAAGCAGTCTCCAACCTCATCACGCCTAAAAAGGACCAGGTCAAAGGCCGCGCATGATTGAGTGTCGGGGCGTTTCCTTTAGCTATGACGGTGCTGCACAGGCGCTCGATGGCATCGATCTGAACATCGAGGATGGCGAGTTTTTCTGCATCCTCGGCGGAAACGGGTCGGGCAAGTCGACGTTTGCCAAGCATTTGAACGCGCTGCTGCAGCCCGATGCGGGAACGGTGTGCGTCAACGGCATGGACGCGTCCGATCCCGAGCTGGTCTACGACATCCGCTCGACTGCTGGCATGGTGTTCCAGAATCCCGACGACCAGCTTGTGGCGACGCTTGTCGAGGACGACGTTGCGTTTGGTCCCGAGAACTTAGGGGTCGAATCGGCCCAGATCGCGCAGCGCGTGCGCGAGGCGCTGAAGGCCGTGGGTCTGGTGGGCTTTGAGCGCCACGAGACCCATGCGCTCTCGGGTGGCCAAAAGCAACGCGTGGCGCTTGCCGGCGTGCTCGCCATGGAGCCGCGCGTTCTCATTTTGGATGAGGCCTCCTCGATGCTCGATCCGCGCGGACGCAAGGGTCTTATGAAGGCCTGTCATGCGCTGCACGAACGCGGTATGACCATCGTGATGATTACGCACTTTATGGAAGAGGCCGCTGAGGCCGATCGTGTCGCGGTGTTTCGGGCGGGGCGCGTTGCCATGCTGGGCACGCCCGATGAGATTCTGACGCAGGCGAATGAACTCGTTCAGCTCAACCTTGACATGCCAGAGTCGTGCCGTTTGGGCATGGCGCTTCGTGCGAAGGGCGTGCCCGTTTGCGCGCAGGTACGTGAGGCGGATATGGTCGCCGAGATTGCGCAGGCTTATGCCGAGCGAAGTGGGGCAGGCACCGCGGGGCAGTCTTCCACACCCCAGTTGGAAATCGCTGACGGCACTGTTCCGGTAGACAACGAGGGCAACGCGTCGGAGCCCGTCATCGAACTATCCCATGTTTCGTACAGTTATTCGCTCAGTCCGCGCGAGCGCCACCGCTGGCACAAGCGCTCGGCCACTGCGGGCAAATCGAGCAAACAGGCTCTCTGGGGAAACGACCCCAGCAGCCCGTGGGCGCTGCGCGATGTATCGCTGGCGGTGCGTCGCGGCGAGTTCCTGGGCTTGGCAGGTCATACCGGTTCGGGTAAGTCGACGCTGGTCCAGCATCTCAACGGTTTGATTCGCCCCCAGGAGGGATCCGTTCGCGCGCTGGGGCTCGATCTGTCAAACAAGAAAGACGCCGTTGCGGTTAAGGCCAAGGTCGGCGTGGTGTTTCAGTATCCCGAGCGCCAGCTATTTGCCGAAACCGTGGCGCAGGACGTGGCGTTTGGCCCGCGTAACCTTGGCTTGCCGCAAGATGAAGTCGACCGTCGTGTCGAGTCATCGCTCTCGCGCGTGGGCCTCGACCTTTCCACGGTCGGCGACAAGAGTCCCTTTGAGCTTTCGGGCGGTCAGCAACGGCGTGTGGCATTCGCCGGCGTGCTCGCCATGGAGCCCGAAGTCCTGGTGCTCGATGAACCCATGGCGGGGCTCGATCCGGCAGCACGTAGGGATTTCCTTGAGCTTATCGATCGACTTCACCGCGATGGCCTGACCGTTGTCATGGTTTCGCATAGTATGGATGACCTGGCCAATTGCTGTGACCGCATCGTCGTAATGAACGAAGGCGCGGTGTTTGCCGAGGGAACCCCCGTGCAGGTGTTTGCGCATGCCGATGAGCTCAAGTCGATCGGCTTGGGCGTTCCCGCCGACCAGCGTATGGCGCTGGCGCTTACGGAGGCGGGCGTGCCGCTGCGTCGCGGCGGGCTCTATACGGTTGAGTCGTTGGCCGACGAGTTGGCAAATTTGCTGATCGGTTGCTCAGACGGTTCTTCTAACGTCTCGGACAAGGCCAAATCCGAAACGGTCGGGCGAGAGGAGGGCTGCTGATGGAGGCGTTTTCGTTTGGTAGCTACTATCCGAGCGATAGTGCTATCCATCGCCTGGATCCGCGCACCAAGCTGCTCCTGGGCTTTGTGTTTTTGATCACGACGCTGACCGTCGGCGGCTTCCGCGGACTGGCCCCTGTCGCAATTTTCGTCATGCTGATCTATGCCGTGTCCCGGGTGCCGGCTCGTCGCGTTCTGTCGTCGATGGCGCCGCTGCTGGCAATCGTTGTCGTGGTCGCGGTGCTCAACTTGTTTACCGATCAGGGTGGGCGCATCCTGTGGCAGCTCGGCTTTCTGCAGATAAGCGAGGGCTCGCTGCGTTCTGCCGCCTTTATGGCGTGCCGCCTGACCCTGATGATGGCCGGCATGAGCGCCATTACGCTCACCACGCCCACGCTCGACCTCACCGCGGGCTTTGAGCGTCTGCTCGCACCGTTTGCGCGCGTGGGGCTCCCTGCGCATGAGCTCGGCATGATCATGGGTATCGCGTTGCGCTTTATGCCGCAGTTTGCCACCGAGATGAAGCAGACGGCCGATGCGCAGGCGAGCCGCGGTGCGCGCGTGACGGGAGGCCCGCTCGGCGGCGTGCGTATGCTCGGCAGTGTGGCGATTCCGCTGTTCACGGGCGTGTTCCGTCATGCCGAGACGCTTTCGGCCGCCATGGATGCACGCTGCTATCACGGCGAGCAGGGCCGCACGCGCCTGCATACACTTACGTTTGGCCGCGGGGATGCGCTGGCTGCGGTGGTGACGGCGCTGCTGCTCATCTGCGTCATCGTCATCAACCTTCAACTTGTTTAGGCGCGATTCGAGCGCAAGAAAGGGGTCCCTATGACCGACAACGACCGCACGGCTCAGCTTGAGCGCGCCTGTTCGTATCTCAGGCGCATTCCGGCGTGGTATCTGGCCACGACCGATGTGGCCGATGGGCATCAGCCTCGCGTGAGGCCGTTTTCGTTTGCCATGGTCGATGACGGTAAGTTGTGGTTTTGCACGTCGCGCGACAAGGATGTGTGGGCGGAGCTGAGTGCGAATCCCAAGTTTGAACTCTCGGGCTGGAAGCCGGGGGAGTGCTGGATCGTGTTGACCGGCGAGGCCGCACTTGAGGACGACGCAGTTGCGAGCGACAAGGTGCGTCAAGCGGGTTTTAAGCACATGGTGGGCATCGGCGAGGAACACGAGAGCGCCAACGACGGCCGCCTTGCGTTCTTCTCGGTCCGCAACATCGCCGCGCGGTTCTGCGATATCGACGGCAGCGAGGAGCGCCTGGAGCTCTAGCTCACACAAACCAGGCTCCCAAACTAGCTAGTACAGGAGGAAACGTGGACGGATTGAATACGGTTTTGGAGTATTTGACGTCGGTGCCGGCGTGGTATCTGGCGACAAGCGTGGACGGGCAGCCACATGTGCGTCCGTTCTCGTTTGCACAGATTCAGGACGGCAAGCTGTGGTTTGTGACGGCGCGCACCAAAGATGTGTGGCAAGAGCTTCTGCAAAACCAGCGCTTTGAGGCCACGAGTTGGTGGCCGGGCCATGGTTGGTTGATCCTGCGCGGGCGTGCGGGGCTGGAAGACCGGGCTTCGAGTGAAATGCGCGAGGCCGGTTGGAAGCATCTTGAGCGCCTGGGCGAGCACTATGAGGGGCCTAACGACCCCACGCTCGTCTTCTTTAGCGTCGAGGATCCCGAGGCTTTTATCTGCAATCACGACGAATGGGTGCCGGTCGAGCTCTAGCCAGCTGGCTCATCCTAACAACTTAGTTTTCGCATGGGCGGGCCCCGTGTTGCCCGGCACCGTAAGGAGTGCCGGTCAATACGGGGCCCGCTCCATTTGTCAATTCCTTCAAGCGAATGTGTCGGGAATGTTTCAATGCATGAATATGTAAACCATTTACGTGTTAATGCATCTTTTGGTGCTAAAGTTTCAACCCACTTCATAACGACCGCTGCGAAATGCGCATCGGTGCATAAATCGCAGACAAGGAGTCTGATATGTCTTTGAAGGTTGGAATCGTCGGCGCGGCTGGATATGCCGGAGCCGAGCTCATTCGCCTCGTGCTCGGTCATCCCGAGTTTGAACTTGTCGCCATTACGTCCAACGCCGATGCCGGCCAGCCGTTGTCTGCGGTGTACCCGAGCTTTGCTGGCGTGAGCGATCTGGTCTTCACGACGCATGACGCGCCTGAGCTTAAATCCTGCGATGCCGTCTTCTTGGCCGTGCCGCATACGGCTGCCATGGCGCAGGTGCCCGCCCTGCTTGCCGCGGGCGTTTCCTGCTTTGATCTTTCGGCCGATTACCGTCTAAGCGACGCGTCTGTCTTTGAGACATGGTATGCCGCCGAGCATACGAGCCCCGAGTTGCTCAAGACACGTGCCTTCGGTCTGCCCGAGCTGTTCTGCCAGGACTTAGAGACCGCTGCTTCCAGCCATGCCGCTGGCAGGCCCGTGTTGGTCGCCTGCGCCGGCTGCTATCCCACCGCAACGAGCCTTGCCGCCGCTCCTGCCGTGCGTGCGGGCTGGGTGGCCGAGAACGGTCCCGTGATTGTCGATGCCATCAGCGGTGTGACGGGTGCCGGCAAGTCCTGCAACGCTCGTACGCATTTTTGCAGCGCGGACGAGAACTTGGAGGCCTATGGCGTAGGCAAGCATCGTCATACGCCCGAGATTGAGCAAATCCTTGGCTTAACCGATCGCGTCGTCTTTACCCCGCATCTGGCACCGCTCAAGCGCGGCCTGCTCTCCACGGTGACGATGCCGCTTACGCCGCAGGCTATCGATACCTTGACCCTTGAGGACGTTGTCGACTATTACAAGCAGTTCTACGCTGGTCGCGCCTTCGTGTGCGTGCTCGACGCCGGCCAGCAGCCCAAGACGGCTTCGGTCGTCGGAACCAACGCCGCCCAGATTGGCCTCGCGCTCAACAAGCGCGCGGGCGTGCTGGTGGCGACGGGCGCCATCGACAATCTGTGCAAGGGCGCTGCGGGCCAAGCGGTCCAGTGCGCCAATATCGTCTTTGGCTTTGACGAGCGACGAGGCTTGCCCACAGTGGCGTGCCCGGTGTAGCACATTCGATTGTTAACGATTTGGTAGTCGGGCATCGAGTGGGGCGCCACTCTTAAGCTGGTCTCATGATCACGACTGGCATGGCGCACCAACCGATGTCCGTTTTTTGTTTGACATAAGGAGTCATAAAGACGATGAATACCGAGCTGTTTGATATCAAGATTCGCGCCGTCGAGGGTGGCGTTACGGCTGCGGCTGGATTTAAGGCTGCAGGCATCCACGCTGGGTTCCGCAAGAACCCCGAGCGTCTGGATTACGCGCTCGTCGTGCCCGATAAACCCTGTCCCGGTGCCGGCGTGTTTACCACCAATCGCTTTTGCGCGGCGCCCGTGCAGGTGAGCCGTGCCAACCTGGGCGGTGCCGACAAGGGCTACGGAATCATCGCCGGCGTTTCGGTTAACTCTGGCAATGCTAACGCCGCCACGGGTGAGACCGGCCTTGCATGCGCGCGCGAGACGTGCAGCATCGCATCGCAGGTCATCGGCTGCGAGCCCCAACAGATTCTGGTTGCCTCCACGGGTGTGATTGGCCAGATTCTGCCGACCGACACGTTTGAGACCGCCATTCCTGCTGCCTACGAGGCGCTCTCCGCCCACGGTGGCGCCGATGCCGCTCGCGCCATCATGACGACCGACACGCACTCCAAGGAGTACGCCGTGTCCTACGTCAGTGAGGCTGCGGGTCATGCGGGCAATGTCTATACGGTAGGCGGAATGTGCAAGGGCTCGGGCATGATCATGCCCAACATGGCCACCATGATCGCAGTTATCACCACCGATGCCCCCGTCGAGCCTGCGGCACTTCATGCCCTGCTGCTCTCGACCGTCAAACAGACCTTCAACAAGGTAACGGTCGATTCCGACACCTCGACCAACGACACCTGCATCATGCTTGCCTCCGGCGCCGCTGCCGCAGATGTCGAGCCTATCGTCGAGGGCTCCGATGCCTTTGACGAGTTGGCATTTGCTGTGCACGAGGTGTGCGAGAGCCTGGCGCGCAATATCGCCGCCGATGGTGAGGGCGCATCCAAGCTTGTTACGGTCAACGTTACCGGCGCCGTGAACGACGAGGAAGCCGATATCGCCGCCCGTGCCGTTGCCAACTCGCCGCTCGTTAAGACCTGCATCGCCGGCCACGACTGCAACTGGGGTCGCGTTGCTATGGCACTCGGCAAGTGCGGCGTGAAGTTTAATCAGGAAGACGTTTCCATCGACATGATGGGCATGCCTGTCTGTCGCGATGGTCTGACTGTTCCCTTTGACGAGGACGAGGCTCTACGACGTTTCGAGGCGCCAGAGATCGTGATCTCGGCCGACCTGGGCGCAGGCGACGCGGCAACGACCGTGTGGACCTGCGACCTCACGCACGAGTACATCTCCATCAACGGCGACTACCGTTCCTAGATTCCAGGCACGCTGCGCATCTTGCCGCGATTGCGGACGGCGAAGCGCGGCGCGATAACGATACGAAAGACGAGGCAGATTATGAAATTCGCACGCGATTGTCGCTCGAGCGAATCCAACGAAGCAACCGCGCAGCTGCTGTTCGAAGCGCTACCGTGGATTAAGAACCTGACCGGTAAGACGGTTGTTATCAAATATGGCGGAGCCGCCATGGTTGATGAGCAACTGCGCCGCGACGTGATGAGCGACATCGTTTTGCTCAAGATCATCGGTATGCGCCCCGTCATCGTGCATGGCGGCGGCAAGGCTATCAACGAGGCGCTGAGTCATTACGATATTCCCGTCGAGTTTAAGAACGGCCAGCGCGTGACCACGCCGGCGACTATGGATATCGTGCGCGAGGTGCTGGGTGGCAAGGTCAACCAGGAGCTGGTTGCTGCCATCAACCACCACGGCAACCTGGCCGTGGGCGTGTCGGGCAGCGATGCCGGCACGCTCATCGCCGAGCCGCTCGACCCCGAGCTCGGTCGCGTGGGCAAGGTGACGCACGTCAACACCGACTATATCGAGCGCTTACTCGATAGCGAGTACATCCCCGTCATCGCTACCGTCGCGGCGGGGGAGGACGGCGGTTTCTTCAACATCAACGCCGACACCGCCGCCGGTGCCGTTGCCGCGGCGCTCCATGCGCATAAGGCGATCTTTTTGACCGATGTCGATGGCCTGTACAAGGACTTTAGCGACAAGGACTCGCTTATCTCCAACCTAACGCTCGACGAGGTTAACGAAATGCTCTACGGCGGCGAGGTCGATAAGGGCATGATTCCCAAGCTGCGTGCGGCTGTCGATGCGCTTACCGGCGGCGTATTTCGTGCCCATATCATTAACGGTACTACGCCGCATTCGCTGCTCCTGGAGCTGCTGACCGATGCCGGCGTCGGCACCGTGATCCATTCCACCGAGATGGCTTACGAGTTCGATACGCATCCGCATCCGCTTTCGACGTTTGCTGCGCGTCTGACCGAGAACCTTGACGAGGTCGAGAAGCTTCAGACGGTCTAGCTGACCCGCAGCCGCCCCATTCCTGCACCCGTAGCCCCGCGCCGTCTGGCGCCCAACGAAAGGCATCCCATGTCACTTGCAGCTCAGCAATCGCTTGAATCCCATTACGTTATGCATACCTTTGGCCGCTCTCCGGTCGAGTTTGTCGAGGGTCACGGCATGAAGCTCACCGGCGACGATGGCCGTGAGTACCTCGACTTTCTTGCCGGCATCGGCGTGTGCAGCCTAGGTCATGGCGACCCGGCTGTGCTCTCGGCGCTCGAGGCACAGACCAAAAAGCTCATGCATGTCTCCAATTACTTCTACATTGAGCAGCGCGGACAGGTCGCGGCGCTGCTGTCCAAGCTTGCTAACGACGACGTAGATGGTGCGCGCGTGCTTGCCGATGCCATTGCCGCCGGCGATGAGACCACGGCCGCTGCGCTCGGTGCCCCGGCCGCGGACGAGCAGGTGTGGGAGACGTTCTTTGCCAATTCTGGTGCCGAAGCCAACGAGGGCTCGATGAAGCTTGCTCGTCTGTACGCCAAGCGTGCTGGCAACGGCGGCAACACCATCGTATGCATGCGCGGCGGCTTCCACGGCCGTACGCTCGAGACCATTGCCGCCACCATGCAGGATTGGCTACAGGACAGCTTCCGTCCGCTGCCGGGTGGCTTTGTGGCCTGCACGCCCAACGATGTGGACGAGCTGCGTGCGATCTTTAAGCAGCTGGGGAGCGAGATTTGTGCCGTGATGCTCGAGCCGATCCAGGGTGAGAGTGGCGTGCACCCCATGACCGAGGAGTTTATGGCGGCAGCGCGCGACCTGGCACACGAAGTGGGCGCCGTGCTTATCGCCGACGAGGTCCAGTGCGGCATCTTCCGCTCCGGCAAGCCGTTTGCATTCCAAACCTATGGCGTGGAGCCCGACATCATGAGCCTTGCCAAGGGCATTGCCGATGGCGTGCCCATGGGTGCCGTGGTGGCAAAGAAGGAGATTGCCGACGTGTTTAAGCCGGGCGACCACGGCTCGACCTTTGGCGGTAGCTGCTTGGCCATCGCGGCGTGTGCCGCGACGCTCTCCGCGCTTGTGCGCGGCGATTATGCCGACCATGCTGCCAAGGTAGGCACCTATATGGAGGCAAAGCTCGCCAAGCTGCCTAACGTGACCGAGGTACGTGGCCGCGGCTTGATGCTCGGCTGTGATTTGGATGATGCCGCGGGCGATGCGCATGATATTGTTGCCCGCGCGCTGGCCGCCGGTGTCGTAATTAACGCTACGGGTGCCCATACGCTGCGTTTCCTGCCGCCGCTCGTCTGCGAGGAAGCCGACGTGGACAGTCTGATCGAGATCCTGTCAGGTGTTTTGGGCTAACGCAGCGCAATAACTCAATTTGGACCGGGTTCCGGACTGCGGGCGTGCCCTATGTGGCATGATTCAGCGGTCTGGAGCCCGTTTTTGCCGTAGATTTGCTAAGGCAGGGAGACCCGCTGGTCAAAAAACATTAAATATGAGTAGTGTTACCAGTTGAATATCATATGAAACCGACTATCTAGGATTAGTTAGACCACACATGTTCAGTTATGTTAATGGGAAAACAGCTAGCAAAGGCTTCAAATCGCTGATTCAGGGCTAGATTTACCCAGCGAAACCCAAAAATCGCTGCTACAAAATTAGTAACAGTACTCATTTTTGCCATTTTTTGGCCACAGCCTTTGTGACAGACGTGCTGGCGGGTTCGAATCCCTTTGCGATGGGCCCAAAAAAAGAAAGGCTGTCATTGCTGACAGCCTTATCAATCAAATGGTGGGCGATGAGGGATTCGAACCCCCAGCCTTGTGCGTGTAAAGCACCTGCGCTAACCGTTGCGCCAATCGCCCGTGCGGAGAGAGTATAGCAAAACAATCGCCCCATTCACCTCATATCCATTAAAGGTAACCGGCGCGTGTCACAGCGGAGCTGATTCAGTTGAGATTGCCTGAACATTCCGCCCCTCTTTACACCCTCGGGTATACTCAAAAGCTACTGATTCGATTTGATACCCAGCAACAGCAGAGGGGATAGTATATGTGCGGTTTTGTCGGTTTTGTCGGTGGGACGGATAACCAATCCGAGGTGCTCACCAAGATGATGGACCGCATCGTCCATCGTGGTCCCGACATGGGCGGTCAGTTTATCGACGGCCGCGTTGCCCTCGGCTTCCGCCGCCTGTCGATCCTCGACCTGACCGAGGCTGGCGCCCAACCCATGGCCAACGAGGACGGTAGCGTCGTCATTGTCTTCAACGGCGAGATCTACAACTTCCAAGAACTTCGTTCCGAGCTCGAGGCCAAGGGCTACAAGTTCCACTGCGGCGCCGACACCGAGAGCCTCCTACACGGCTACGAGGAGTGGGGCGAGGCCGTCCTCGATCGCCTGCGCGGTATGTACGCCTTCGTCATCTGGGACAAAAAGAAGAACAAGCTTTTTGGCGCCCGCGACATCTTTGGCATCAAGCCGCTTTACTACTATCCCATGGCCGATGCGGGCGACGGCGCTCCGGGCGTGCTCTTTGGTTCCGAGATCAAGAGCTTCCTGGACTACCCGCACTTCCACAAGGCGGTCAACAAAAAGGCCCTGCGTCCGTACATGACGCTGCAGTATTCGGCAACCGAGGAGACCTTCTTCGAGGGTGTCTACAAGCTGCCGCCGGCGCACTACTTTACCGTCGATATCCCGACCGGCAAGATGAACATCGAGCGCTACTGGGATTGCGATTACTCTGCCGTCGAGAAGCCGTTCGAGGAGTACGTCGACGAGCTGGACGAGGTTGTGCACGAGAGCGTCGAGGCCCATCGCATCGCCGACGTCAAGGTCGCGTCGTTCCTCTCCGGTGGCGTCGACTCTAGCTACATCGCCGCTTGCCTCATGCCCGACAAGACCTTCTCGGTGGGCTTTGACTACAAGAACTTCAACGAGACCAACTACGCCAAGGAGCTTTCCGATAAGCTCGGCGTCGAGAACGTTCGCAAGATGATTACCGCCGACGAGTTCTTCGGTGCGCTCGAGGACATCCAGTATCACATGGATGAGCCGCAGTCCAACTTGTCTTCCGTGCCGCTGTGGTTCTTGGCCGAGATGGCCCGCAAGGACGTTACCGTCGTGCTTTCGGGCGAAGGCGCCGACGAACTCTTTGGCGGCTACGCCTACTACGAGGATACGGTCCCGGTGCGTAAGTACAAAAAGATGGTTCCGCTGCCCATCCGTCGCGCGCTCGGTAACCTGGCGCTGCATATGCCGTACTTCAAGGGACATAACTTCCTGGTCAAGGGTGCCGAGATCCCCGAGAAGTCGTTCCTGGGACAGGCTCTGGTATGGCCGGAGCGCGAGGTCGACGGCGTGCTCAAGCCCGAGTACAACACCGGCGACGGCGCCTTCGAGCTTGCCGCTCCCATCTATGCGCGCGTGAAGGGTCAGCCCGAGCTGGTCAAGAAACAGTACCTGGACATGAACATGTGGCTCCCGGGCGACATTCTGCTCAAGGCCGACAAGATGTGCATGGCGCACTCGCTGGAGCTGCGCGTGCCCTTCCTGGACCGCAAAGTCATGGAGTTCGCCGAGCACATTCCCGACCGTTACCGCATCAACGAGAACGGCAACAAACAGGTACTCCGCCACGCTGCCAACAAGTCGCTGCCCGATGAGTGGGCCACCCGTCCCAAGGTGGGCTTCCCGGTGCCGATTGTCTACTGGCTGCGCGAGCAAAAGTGGTACGACTATGTCAAGGAGTACTTCACCGCGCCGTGGGCAAGCGAGTTCTTCGATACCGACGAGCTCATGCACCTGCTCGATCTGCACTTTGCGGGCAAGGGTGATTTCCAGCGCAAGATCTATACGCCGCTCGTGTTCCTGGTGTGGTACAAGCGCTTCTTTATCGACGAGGACCAGCCCGCTGTTCAGGCTGCCTAGCCTCGGCTTACGAACGCCTGCGCGTAACGGCTCCTCCGGGAGCCGTTTTTGCGTGGGTGCGTTTCAGTTACTATAAAAACCGTCCCTGCCAAATGGCTGAGAAAGGTGAAAGATGCACCATTCGGATTCCGCGATCGTGACCACGGTCGATACGCTTGCCAAGCTTCTCGATGTGTGCGGCGAGCTGCGCGCATCGGAGCAGGTTGACGAGCGTGCCGTGACCGGCTGCTCGTTTGATTCGCGCGCGGTCTCGGCAGGTGACGTGTTCTTCTGCAAAGGTGCTGCCTTTAAGCCCGCGTTTTTGCGCATGGCGCTCGATGCGGGTGCCGTCGCATTTGTGTGCGAGGAGTCGCTGGTCGAGTCTCTGGAGCCGCTGGCGCAGGAGAGCGGTGCTGCGATGCTGGTCGTGGACAGCGTTCGCACGGCCATGGCATTGTTGCCGCCGGAGGTCTACGACCGTCCCGACCGCGACGTCAAGATCGTGGGCATCACCGGCACCAAGGGAAAGACCACGGCCGCTTTTATGCTCCAGTCCATCATCAAGGCGGCGGGCGAGTCCTGCGGCATGATCGGCTCGGTGAGTACCGACGATGGTATCGAGTGCTACGAGAGCACCAACACCACGCCCGAGGCTCCCGAGGTCTGGCGCCATATCGCCAACTGTCGCACGTCCGGTCGCCAGTCCATGGTCATGGAGGTCTCGAGCCAGGCGCTCAAGTACCAACGCGTCGAGAATCTGCCGTTTGACGTGGCGTGCTTCCTCAACATCGGCCGCGACCACATCTCGCCGATCGAACACCCCACGTTTGAGGATTATTTTGAGAGCAAACTCAGGATCTTTGACCAGGCAAAGACCGCCGTGGTGAATCTGGGCACCGAAGAGGTCGACCGTGTGCTGGAGGCAGCGTCGACGGCCGAGCGCTTGGTGACCGTTGGCGTCGAGCATCCCGAGGCAAGCCTGTGGGCGAGCGACGTACGCATGGTCGGCTTTAGCATCGAGTTCAACTTGCATGGCCTGTGTGCCGACGAGTCCGAGGCGGGGGAGAAGGTCCTGTTGGGTATCGCGGGAGACTTTAACGTGGAGAACGCGCTGGTCGCTATCGCCGCTGCGCGCGAGATCGGCATCGGTATCGATGCTATCAAGAAGGGCCTCTCCAAACTGCGTGTGCCGGGCCGTATGGAGGTCGTGGAGTCGAAGGACGGCCGCGTGATCTGCGTCGTCGACTATGCGCACAACCAGCTTTCGTTCCGTTCGCTTTTCTCGTCGGTGAAGCGCGCGTTTCCCGCCAGCCCCGTCATTGCGCTGTTTGGCGCTGCCGGCGGCAAGGCGCAGGAGCGCCGCGAGCAGCTTCCGCGCGAGGCCGCACCATATTCCGACCTGATGATCTTTGCCAATGAGGACCCGGCTCACGAGGACCCGATGAAGGTCTGTCGCGAGCTTGCCGAGCATGTTCCCGACGATACGCCGAACAAGATCATCCTCGATCGCGAAGCCGCTGTGCATGCGGCGTTCAAGGCGGCGCGCGAGGAGTACATCAACCCCGATGCTCCCACCATTGTCTTGCTGCTGGCAAAGGGTGACGAGGAACTCATGCACGTGGGCGACGAGTTCGTGCCCATCGAGAGCGACCTTTCGCTGGCCAATCGCCTGATCGATGTTACCCAGTTTGACTAATGAACCATGATGGCGGCGGCGCTCTGAGTACGCTGTCGCCATAAGCGTGTTCCCTCAATCAAAACATGCCGTCCAAGTCCAAACCCTTCTATGTAAACGGAGTAACCATGTCCCACAACACCCTGCCGACTGTTGCCGAGCTTTCGGGCGAGATGCGCGAGCGCTTGGCCAAGGTCAAGTACGTCTTTACCGACCTGGATGCCACGATGCTCGCACCCGGCTCGTGCGTGCTGCGCGACAACGACGGTAACCCCTCGACCAAACTCGTCGAGGCCGTCGTGGCGCTCGCTCGCGCTGGTATTCAGGTGGTTCCCACCTCGGGCCGCAACCGTACCATGATCCACGAGGACGCGCGCGTGCTCGGCCTCAACTCCTACATTGGTGAGATGGGCGGTCTGGTTATGTACGACCTCAAAGCCAACGATTGGGAGTATCTGACCGGTGACATGCCTTACGACCCCGCCTGCGGCCTTACTCCGCACCAGGTGATCGAACAGACCGGCGTGTGCGAGAAGATCCTTGCCCGCTGGCCGCACAAGATCGAGTACCACAACGACATGTCGACCGGCTACAAATACCGTGAGGTCACCGTCGGTATGCGCGGCGATGTGCCCGACGATGAGGTCCAGGCCATCCTGGACGAGGCCGGCTGCGGTCTGATCTGGGCTTGCAACGGCCATCTGACTCACCTGTCCAAGCCGACGACGCTCGAGCTCGATCGCGTCGAGGACGGTCGCGCATTCAACATCAACCCCGCGGGCCTCAACAAAGGCGTCGCCATTGCGCGCTTCTGCGAGCACCTAGGGATCGAGCGCGAGGAGACGCTCGCGCTCGGCGACTCCGAGTCCGACTTCTACATGGCCGATCACGTGGGCACGTTCTGCCTGGTCGAGAATGGCCTGACGAGCGCCGGCGCGCCCGAGTTCCTGGCTGCTTGCGAGAACGCTTTCGTTACGCGCGGCAAAATTGTCGACGGTTGGGCGGCGACGGCAGAGCTGCTGGTCGCGGCGCGTTCGTAGCGCGGCGTCGCCGCACTTGGACATGTCTTTTCGAGAGAGACTGGTGAGGTAATGTCCGATATCGAGAATCCGGCAGGCGACACGCGCCCGATTGGCGTGTTCGATTCTGGTTTGGGCGGTCTGACGGTTGCGCGCGCGATTGCGACGGCGCTGCCGCACGAGTCCGTCTACTACTTTGGCGACACCAAGCGCTGCCCTTACGGCACGCGCACCGAGGATGAGGTGCGCTCGTTTGCGTTGCAGGCGGGTCGTTGGCTTTCGAAGCACGACGTCAAGATTATGGTCATCGCCTGCAACACGGCGACCGCTGCGGCCTTGCGTCTGGCCCAGCAGGTGCTCGACGTTCCCGTGATCGGTGTGATCGCGCCGGGTGCCCGTGCGGCAATCAACAGCACCCGCTCGCGTCGCGTGGGCGTGCTCGCCACCAACCTCACCATTCGCTCGGGCGCCTACACGCGCGCCATTCAGGATCTAGATGCCGGCGTCGATGTATACGGCTGTCCTGCCTCGAGCTTTGTCGAGGTTGTCGAACACGAGCTCGCCTCGGGTGCGCATCTGCAGGAACAGTGGCTTGAGAACGAGGACATCTTCGATACGCCTGCCGTGCGTGCGCTGGTGGGTGCCACGGTTGAGCCGCTGCGCGACCACGGTATCGATACCGTGGTGCTCGGCTGTACGCATTTTCCGCTGTTGGTGGGACCTATCCGCCATGCGCTGGGGCCTGGGGTGCGCGTCGTGAGTTCCGCCGAGGAGACCACACGCGAGCTGACCGATATCCTCACGCGCCGCGAGCAGATGGCGGGCGACGCCGCCGAGCCGCAGCATCGTTTTGCCACGACGGCCGATAACATTGCCGAGTTTGCGGTGGCGGGCAGCTTTATCTTTGGTCAGCCGCTCAAGAGCATCGAACATATCGATATCGATGAGCTGAAATAGATGTAAGGCAGCCGCCAAAGCCTTCGCCACATCTTTTGCCGAAAGGATATTTCTATGGAGTACATGCAGGTCAACCGCGCCAACGGTCGCGCCGCCAACGAGTTGCGCCCCGTTAAGCTCACCCGTGGCGTCATGAAGCACGCCCACGGCTCGTGTTTGGCCGAGTTCGGCGACACGCGCGTGCTGTGCGCCGCCACTATCGAGGAGGGCGTGCCGGGCTGGCGAAAGGGAGCTAAGGCCGGCTGGGTGACCGCGGAATACGCCATGCTGCCGACGTCGACCGGCAAGCGCTGCAAGCGCGAGCATGCCAACCGCAAGGGTCGCTCCATGGAGATCGAGCGCCTCATTGGCCGCAGCCTGCGTACCGTCGTCAACATGAAGGCGCTCGGCGAGTACACCGTCACCGTCGACTGCGATGTGATCCAGGCCGATGGCGGTACACGTACAGCGAGCATCACCGGCGCCTGGGTGGCGCTGCACGACGCCCTCGCCATGTGGGTCGAGGCGGGCAAGATCGAGCGCATCCCGCTTATCGGCCAGGTGGCTGCCATCTCCATGGGCGTTGTCGACGGCAATACGCTGCTTGACCTCGATTATTCCGAGGACAGCCATGCCGAGGTCGACATGAACCTCGTCGCCACCGAAACCGGTGAGATGATCGAGCTCCAGGGCACCGGCGAGCAGGCGCCCTTCGACCGCAAACGCCTCAACGCCCTGCTCGACCTGGGCGACAAGGGTATCGCCGAGCTCATCGAGCTTCAGCGCCAAGCCATCGCCTAACCTGCCAAATGGGGACAGGTTTATTTTGGTAGGTTTTATCTGGGAAAACGTCGAAGTATAAGACTGCCGTTGATTGAGAGGGGAGAGAGGCCGAGGTCCTCGTCGTCCTCAACACGGCATTGCTATAGAGACAAGGAGGCCAGCTATGGCACTTGAGAAGATTGACATCGACACCCTCGACCCGGCGGCGACCATCGTCGTGGCAACCGGCAACGCCCATAAGCTCACCGAGATTGAGGCCATTTTGGGCAAGGTCATGCCCGAGGTACGCTTTGTGGCGCTCGGTCAGCTGGGCGATTTTGAGGACCCCGAGGAAAACGGCACGACGTTTTTGGAGAACGCCATCATCAAGGCGCAGGCTGCCGTCGAAGAGACGGGGCTCATGGCCATTGCCGATGATTCGGGCTTGGTCGTTGATGCCTTGGACGGCGAGCCGGGTGTGTATAGCGCACGCTATGCGGGCGTGCACGGAGACGATGCCGCCAACAACGCCAAGCTTCTCGTTAACCTGGAAGGCGTTGCCGACGAGGATCGCACCGCGCGCTTTATGAGTGTCGTTGCGCTCATCGACACGGATGGTCTGGTTACCTATGGCGAGGGCGCCTGCGAGGGCGTTATCGCGCACGAGGGTCGCGGCGATCACGGCTTTGGCTATGACCCGCTGTTCCTGCCGGTCGACACGCCGGGCAAGACCATGGCCGAGCTCACGGCGGACGAGAAGAACGCCATCAGCCATCGATTCCATGCGCTCGAGCACCTATCTGCCAAACTGACGGGCGAGGAGTAGGCCGTGCGTGCGGTGGTGCAGCGCGTACTCAACGCCGGCGTGACGGTCGATGGCGAGTGCGTGGGCCGCATTGGACGAGGCTACCTGGTGCTGCTGGGTGTGGGCCATGGCGATACGCGTGCCGAGGCCGACAAGCTGTGGGGCAAGCTCCGGGGCTTGCGCATTAACGAGGACGAGAACGGCAAGACCAACTTGGCACTGGCCGATGTCGACGGCGAGGTGCTCGTGGTGTCGCAGTTCACGCTGTTCGCCGATTGCCGTCACGGCCGCCGCCCATCGTTTACGGATGCCGGCGCCCCCGATGTTGCCAACGAGCTCTACGAGTACTTCTTGACGCTTGTGCGCGAGGACGTCGAGCACGTAGCACATGGCATCTTCGGCGCCGATATGAAAGTCGATCTTGTCAACGACGGTCCGTTCACCATCGTCTTGGACACCGATAGTCTGTAAGTAGCCAATTTGGGTTGATTTCCGATCTCAGCCGAACACATTGAGCGAATAGGCCGTTCCCGCAGCTAGCCGAACGCCCCCGCTGCCCCTCCTGGGGCCCGGGGGCGCCGTTTTCCCAGTTGAAGGAACG
>CABUQW010000020.1 GCA_902493895.1 uncultured Collinsella sp.
AAGCACCCGAGCCGACACTGGCCGACGACCCCGCCTACGCCGCCGCTCTGACCGGAGCGTCGCAGCTGCTGGCCGATGAGGCCCGTGCCGCCGGAACGTACACCGGCAAAGAGCCGTTCAACTTTACCGTCGCCGCGCTATTCCCCACCGCGCAGGTCGCAGGCGCCGCACCGCAGGTTCCGACGGGCCTGCTCACCCACCAAATTGCACGGTGGTTCTAGCCAGGCTTAAACGCCCAGCACAAAGACTCGGCAGCTCAACAAACAAGGGGCGGGGATACATGCGTATGCATTCCCGCCCCTTTCGCATCAAACAATTACGCCGGCGACCCGCACCGCCACGCCCGCGCTACCCCCGCTGCGGGCCCGCTGCCGCCACGAGCGGCTCAAGTCCCAGCTCGCGCGCGTAGTGTTCCTGCGTAAAGATCTCAACCAGTTCAAACGTATCCGTCGCATCATCAAGCGCAAAGTGCAGCACCGAGCAGTTGCCCGGCACACGGTCGCGCTCGTCTGCCGCCGCGCCCTTCACGTGATCCATAAACTCCTTGATAGCCGAGCCATGGCTCACCGCGAGCACGCACGTATGGTCCGGACGCTGCATAAGATCGGTCAACGTCGCCACCATGCGCTCACGCACCTGCATCTGGCCCTCACCGCCAAACTGACGATAGAAATCGCGCCACGGGCGTTCGGGCATGAGCATCACGCGCTCGGCCTCAAAGTCGCCAAAGAACCACTCACGCAGGCCGTCCAGACGCTCGTACGCCAAGCCCGGCCACAAGTTGGCGATAGTCTGCTCGGTGCGATGAAGCGTGGAGGTGTAGGCATGGTCGGGCTCAATGCCGCGCGCACGCAAGAACATGCCGGCACGCGCCGCCTGGTCGCATCCCAGCTGCGTAAGCGGCGAGTCACTCCAGCCCTGAATAATGCGCTTGAGGTTAAATATCGTCTGTCCATGGCGAACCAGATACAGGTCTTTATTCATAGGGGGTCCTTTCGTTTGTTACCAACCCAAGAGCGAAAACGCCCCGTCGCAATAGCCAAAATGAAGCACGGCACCGTTGTCGGGCTGCTCTCCCCCGCCAGTCACGCATCTAAGAAACTCCTGGCAGGCTGAGCCGTGGGAGACGGCCAGCACGCAGTTGTGCTGCGGTCGGGCCATGATGCGGGAAAGCGCCGCGACCATACGTGCGCGAAGCTCACTTTCCGACTCGCCACCAAAGGCAACCGGATAATCACCCCAAGGTTGCGCCGGCATCTCGCGGTTTGACGTGCCCTCCAACGAACCCAAATGCCACTCGCGCAGGTCATCGACCAGCTCTATGGAGCAGCCCTCGCCAACGATCAGCTCGGCCGTACACCGCGCCCGCCCCAACGGAGACGAATACACATGGTCAAAGGTCACGCCGCGGTCCTCGAACGCCGCACGCGTCGCCAGCGCCTGCTCGCGCCCACGCGCCGTCAACGGCGAATCGTGCCAGCCCTGCAAAATGTTCTTCACATTGAGCTCAGTCTGCCCATGCCGCACCAAATACAGATCGGCCACACGCCCTCCCCTCGCACCACCACAAAGGGGACAGGCACCTTTGTGGTGGTTCACCGCCGGATCACACCGCGGCGACGCTCAGCTACACCAGTACGTCGGCAAGCGGGCGCTTGGGTACGTGGTGCACCTGTGCCTCGTCGCGCCAGTAATTAATTGAGCCGTCGGGGTTGGAATCGATCGCATCGATCACCTGTGTCTCGGCTGGAACGCCAAACGCCATGATCAGCTTGAGCTCATACTTGTCGTTATCGAGCCCCATGGCAGCAATCGCGTGGGGCGTAAAGGCCTTGAACATGCATGCCGCCACCTCGGGCGTGGCGCTGCGAGCGGCGAGCATCATCGTCTGGGCGGCAATGCCGGTGTCGACCTCGGTGATGGGCGCGGCGGGCTTACCCGGAACAGCGCGCTCGGCAAGAATCGCGATGTAGCCGGTCGGGCGCTCGCCCTCATCGGGACCCGGCCAGTCCTTGAGCGCACCGGCCCAGGCGAGCTCATCAAATACGCGCGCGCAGTCCTCTGCACCGCTCACCACATGAAAGCGCAGGCGCTGAGCGTTGGCGCCGCAAGGGGCCAGGTGTGCCAGCTCCGCCAGCTCGAGCAAAAACTCGCGCGGTACGCGCATGGACTCGTCAAATCGGCGGCACGTGCGGGCGCGGCGGACCAGCGCGTCAAACGTGTCCAGGCCGAGCTTTTCGCAACCTTGCTTTGCCATCGACTCGGCGCTTACCGGCGCCGCGGGAACTGCTTCGTTCATAGGGACCCCCAATTTCGGGCAATTGTTCTTAGGAGAATCTAACCCAAAACGCAGGCAATAACGAACAGGGCTGCAATGTTCTACACCTGTTGAATAGAAAATCGCGACGTGGGGAACAACGGAAACAATTCGGGGCCTTTGGGTTACGTTTCGCCCTCCCCGACCCATACGCCAGCGCCTTTAGGCGATACTGGTTGTAACGATCAAGGCTTACGCCGCACGGAAAGGAGACATTATGGGCATCTTTAAGAACGATGACCAAAAAACGAGCCAGTTTGGATTTGATGAGAAAAGCATGGCGGGCAAAGCCGTCAAGGCCGTACGCTGGATCTACGCCATCACGGGCGTCTTAGCGCTCATTGCTGGTATCGCGCTGCTTTTTGCACCCGCCAAGTCCCTCGTCTTTTTGACGACCGTCCTGGGCTTCTACTTTGTGATTACGGCAGCCATCAGGCTGTTCACTGCCATTTTTGAGCCGCTGCTGCCCACCGGCTGGCGCGTGACGAGCATCATCTCCAACCTACTCATTATCTTGGGCGGCGTCATAATCCTGCGCAACCAGGCCTTCTCGACCGCGACGCTCACCACGATGGTGGTTATCGTGGCCGGCTTTGGCTGGATTGTCGAAGGTGTCATGTCCATTCTGGAGTCCGAGCTTTCGTCCAACCGCGCCCTCGCCATCCTGAGCGGCGCACTCTCCATCATCGCCGGCATGTTCGTGTTTATCTATCCGCTGTGGTCGGCCAAGATGCTCGTCATCTTTAGCGGCGCCGCGCTGCTGGTGTTTGGCGTAACGCTGATTGTTCGTGCTATTCAATTTGGCAAACTGGTGCACTAGATGCCACGAACGCTCTTTATTGATGCAGACGCCTGCCCGGTCACGCGCGAGTCGATTGACTGCGCGCGGCGGGCGGGCGTCGCCGTTGTTATCGCCGGCAACAGCACGCAAAACCTGGAACGGCACATTCGCCGCGACGACCCGCGCGATGCCGAGCACGCGCGACGCGGATTTTGGGTCACGACGCTCGATGTGAGCGTGGGCGCCGACAGCGCCGACTTTGCCATTGTCGAACGCCTGCAGGCGGGCGACGTGGTCGTGACGCAGGACATTGGCTTGGCGAGCATGGTGCTCGGGCGCGATGCCGCCGCCATCGGTGTGCGCGGGCGCGTGTACGACAAGGCGACTATCGACATGCAGCTGTTTATTCGCCACGAGGAAAAGAAGGTACGCCGTGCCGGCGGACGCACTCGCGGTCCGGCAGCATTTACCAGCGAAGACCGCGCTCGCTTTAAACGCAACCTCACCGAGTTGCTGCACTAACCAAGGTAGATTTTTAGGACATGCCTAAAAATCTACCTTTTTGTTTTGGCAGCGGGAAATGCCCTGGTCACAGGGGTAGATCGTAAGACGTGTCCCAATAATCTACTTAAAGGCCAACGGCGGAGAGGATGAGGCCCCAGCCAGCGCCGATGACGTACATCATGATCAGGAACACGGCATTTTCGCGGGCGCTGCGGTTGGTGCGGAACAGCACCAGATAACCCACGCCGGCGGAAATGAGCGTGCCGGCGAGCATCGGCGCCAGTTGCAGCGCGCCTTCCAGATATAGTTGCGTAATGACCACGCTCGCCGAGCAATTGGGAATCAGCCCGACAAGCGCCGAACCCAAGACGGCGAGCGTCTCGTTGCCACACAGGAACTGCTCGATCGCGGACTCGCCGAAGGTCTCGAGCACGGCGACCAGGACCAGCGTCACCAGGAAAATAAAAACCGAAACCTGCACAGTGTGCGAGATCGCGCTGCGGATAATCGACAGAACGGGCGCGCCCTCGTGGGAGTGGTCGTGGCTGTGGCCGTGGTGGTGCTCATGCTCGCCCGTGTGACCGTGATCATGGCTGTGTCCGTGGTCGTGCTCGTGTTCATCTTCATCATCACAACCGCAATGGTCGCGCTCGCACAGCTCGTGGATGTGGTCGGCGCTCACGCCTGCCTCGGCCACCTCGTCGATGATGTCACCACCGCTGTGGTCGTCGTGCGCGCAGTTCACGTGGGCCGGGTTGGCCGCGGTTCCCAGCACGGTACGGCGAATCGCCGCGTGCGCGCGGGCGTTACGGCGCAGGCCGCGAATGGCAGCGTCCACGATAAAACCCGTGACCAGTGCGATCAGCGCTTTCGAAGCCAAAAGCATCGCCATAGTCTGCACGGGAACCTGCTCGGCAAGTAGCAGCGGCAGCATCTCGTCGGAGGTCGAAAGGAACACCGCCACCAACGTGCCCAAGGTCACGACACGGCCGGCGTACAGCGTTGCTGCCATGGCCGAAAATCCGCACTGCGGCACAATGCCCAGCAGCGAGCCAACCACGGGACCCGCAGCGCCGGCGCGCTTGATAGCGCCGTTGACGCGGTCGCCCGCAACGTGCTCAAGTGTCTCGAGAGCAAGATACGTCACCAACAAAAACGGCACCAGCGACAGCGTGTCCTTGCCGGCGTCGAGCAGAATATCAATCAGTAAATCCATGACGGATGGAACCTTTCGTGTCTTTCGGCAGCATTGTAAAAGTCCTAGCGGTCAACTAGGGTATTGTAGTTGTCCTAGGCGCGATGCCAATAGTTGCCCATGGTAAACTATCATCTCGCCACATCTTAATGACCCTGAGCCGCACGACGCGGCCCATCCAAGGAGCAGTTATATGAACGTTTCACAAGCACTCGAATACGAGCGCCAGCCGTTTATTCCCATGTTTATCTATGGCGATCACGGCGCCATGGAGTCCGAGCGCCAGAAGGGCGAGGAGGCCCTCAAGGTGCTCGAGACCGAGTATTTTACTGCCGAGGGCGACCCCGGCTTCGACTTTGCCACCGTGCGCGACCTGGCCGACCGCAACCGCGACCTGTGCGACCAGATTGGCGAGGCGCGCCTGCGCAACGTGACGCCCGCGACGCTTTCGCGCGGTCTGTCCGATGCCGACACCTGCGCCGCCATCGGCAAGATGCAAAAGCGCACCGCCGCGTCCGTTATGCGCGAAATCCGCGGCGACCGCGACGCGCTCGGCGTGGCCTACGCCCGCAAGCCCATCCAGGGCACCGTGCTCGGTATCGACATCGAGACCACCGGCCGTGCACCCGAGCGCGGCTACATCATCAACGTGGGCTGGGAGATCATGGAGCTCACCAGCGACGCCGTCCCGCACGACGCCGAGGCACACTACTGCGGTCTGCCCGACATCTACCGCGGCGAAGATGTGCCGTTGTCGAATATCCACCACATCACCTGGGACGACATCGACGGCAAAACGCCCTTCCGCGAGAACAAGGAACTGCAGAAGCAGCTGCTCAAGCTCATGAAGAAGTACCCGTACATGGCACACAACGCCGCGTTTGAGGACAGCTGGTTCAAGATCCACCTGGACGGCTACGCCGAGGCACGCCGCGCCGGTAAGATCATCGTCATCGATTCACGCCAGATCTGCCGCAGCCTGGACGCCGACGTGCGCTCGCTCCCCCGCGAGTCCGCGCCCGCCGCGCTCGAGAACTGGGCGCGCCGCCGTGGCACCCTCGCCGCCGACGCCAGCGAGCAGCATCTGGGCCTGGACGACACCGACCTCATGCTTCGCACCGTCCAAGCCGAGTTCAACCTCAAGAACCTGTTTGCCAAGTAGAAACGTCTACGACAAACTCCGGCGTAGATCACAAGCGGCCTCGCAGCGGGAAACCCCGCAGCGGGGCCGCCCTACGTTCCACAGATAGATCAGCCATCACAAATTCTGAACCCTCATTTTGAACGATTTCGGCCAATTCCCGACACGTAATTCGTTGTCGGATGGTGATGCATCACTATCAAATGTGCGGCAATTGAGTATTTATATGCTATAGCTAAGCTGCGAAAACTTTTATTTAGGGCATACCAACTCATAATTGCGTCAAGCTTTTGGACAGCATTTGGTTAGACCTCTAAAACGGCTTTTCCACTCAGCACCGTCAACACGGCATTAGCTGACACGATATATATCATGAGTATCGTATTGTCACACACCACTGCAAAAGCGGTCTACCAGGCCGCGCATTCGGTGTCTGCGAAAGGCATCGAGTCCTGTAGTCCTGCCGCGATTTACGGATCATGTCCCACCGGAACGCTCCTCGACGCAGCCGCAGAATGGCTCACCAAACATGATGTTTCCCTCGACGCAAATGATTCCCTCGAGGTAATGGTGTTTGATCGCAGGAACGCGCGCTACGCGATGGACTGTCAATGCCACGTTTCTTCAAAACGATTCTCGAACTCACGCTTTGTAGAGCTTAAAGATGGCATCTTCGTTGTTGGCGTTGAGCTTTGCGCACTTCAGGCCGCCACCTATCTTTCTTTTCGCGAACTAGTGGAGTACTACTTTGAACTGTGCAGCGCTTACTCCCTTGGAACCGACTCTTCCACCTCCTATACCGAGCGTTTCGCGCTCACCTCGACCGAGAGATTAAAACAGTTCTTTAATTCCATTACCAGATGCGACGGTCTGGCTCTTGCCCGAAAGGCGATCCAATGTGTGCGCGACGGATGCCGGTCTCCTATGGAAACGGCCTTTGTCATGATGCTAACGCTGCCCAAAAGCGAAGGAGGGCTTGGTATTAAGGGAATTGAGACCGATTACGAGGTGCAGGTCACCACTGCCGCAAAGAATCTCACGAGACGCAAAAAGTTCTTTATGGATGCGTATCTAAAGAAATCTCGCACAGACATTGAATACAACGGTTTTTATCATGACGCGGAAGAAGACCGCGCCATCGATGAGGAGCGCAAGAATGCACTTGCGTCCATGGGGTACGGAATCATCACCGTCAGCCGTTATTCCTTTATGCATGCCAGCTCTTTTGTTAGGGTCATGGAAGCAATCCAGCGGAAAGAGGGCGTACGCCCCTCGCGTCTGCCAAAAGACTTTCAAATCATGCAAGAGGACCTGAGACAGTTTGTGCTCAGAAGGTTTATAGAAGAGAAAAAGCGAATTCAGAAGGAGCTTCGCCAGGATTCCGAAGAGCGCCAACGAATCGACCTCGAAAAAGCAATGCTCGAAGGCATCACGCTGGATGACCCGACAATTAATGAAGTTCCGGCAATCGATGACATGCAGACAGTCGAATCCGACAGCCCATCATTTGCCCAAACAAGCAGCCTCGCGCCCGAGGGCAGGATCTTCGGGGCCGGAAGCTAGACCGGCTAACAAGGTGGGCACCTTAGCGACGTGCAAAATTGCGAGTATTCAGCAGAGCCGGGTGTCTATCACCCTCGAGTGGATCCAAATGTGAAGCGAAATCACTCTTGTGTGAGAGCGTTAGGCAGCATTTGAGGAAGAACTCATCGGATTAACACCCTAAGATAACTCTTGAACTGCATTATATGGCCTGCAATAAATTAACGGACCCCCTATCGTTGCAGAATACTCCAATTTTTGCACGGCTCAGGGGCACCCACCCCGGCATCGGCTATCAAAACCGCTCAGTCCGGAATCTCGTCCACTATTCCCCATCATTTTGTGCAACGAATTACCTGAACGTCATTGACATATGAACATACACTCATATAATCGGAAGCAAGTTATATGAGCGCATGTTCATATGAAAGGATATTGCAATGAGCATCCGCGTTGATGAAACGAAACCCGACATCGAGGCCACCGAACCCGCGATCCCCACCACCTGCTCGCCCGAGGACCTTCCCGACGAGGAACTTCTCTACGACCTCGCCGACCTGTTCAAGGTCTTCAGCGACACCACGCGCATCAAGATCCTCTATGCCCTCATGGGCCGCGAGCTCTGCGTGGCGGACATCGCCGAAGCGACCGAAACCTCGCAGTCCGCGGTGTCGCACCAGCTGCGCACACTCAAGCAGTCGCACCTGGTTAAATTCCGGCGCGACGGGCGCAATATCCTATACTCGCTCGCCGACGACCACGTCTACACCATGCTCAACCAGGGCATGAGCCACATCTGCGAATAGCGACCAACCACGGTACCAGCGCGGCCTGCACCCAAGCCGCAAATACGGGGAAAGGAATCCACCATGAAAAAGCAGTTTAAACTCGACGAGATCGACTGCGCCAACTGCGCGCGTGAGCTTCAGGACGAGCTGGCCAAGCTCGATGGCGTCAAGTCCGTTTCGGTCAACTTTATGACCCAGAAGTTGACGCTCGAGGCCGATGACGCCGAGTTCGACGAGGTCCTCGACCGCGTTGTGGAGTTCACCGCCGACGCCGAGCCGGACTGCGAGATCATTCTCTAGCCCAGGTTTACGCCAACCCGCAAGGCCGCGCTTGCCGCGGCCTTTGCTCGCGAAATTATATGAGCGAGTGTTCATACATTCAAATGGGAGGATACGAGTCATGGCCACCGCCGACCCCAAGAAGAAAAAGAAGAAGCGCAAGAAAAAAGAGTCACTCAAGCATAAGCGCAACCGCATCCTGGTAGCGCTGGGCATTTTTGCCGTGGTGTACGCCCTCGATGAACTCGGCACCCTCACTGCCGCATTCGGCACCCCGGGCGACATCTACGCCAGCTTCGCACTGTTCCTCGTGCCTTTTTTGATTGCCGGCTACGACGTGCTCCAAAAGGCATACAACAACATCCGCCGCGGCAAGGCGTTCGACGAGAGCTTCCTCATGGCCGTCGCGACCATCGGCGCGTTTGCCATGGTGCTCTTCCCCGACACCGACCCGCACATGGCCGAAGGCGCCGCCGTCATGCTGTTCTACCAGGTCGGCGAGCTGTTCCAGGCATACGCTGTGGGCAAGAGCCGCAAGTCGATCAGCGCCATGATGGACATCGCGCCCGACTACGCCAACGTCGAGCAACCCGACGGCACACTCGAGCAGGTCTTCCCCGATGACATCGCCGTCGGCACCGTGATCGTGGTCAAGCCCGGCGAGCGCGTGCCTATCGACGGCGTCATCGTCGAAGGCGAGACACAGCTCGATACCGCTGCCCTTACCGGTGAGTCAGTTCCCCGCCCCGCCAAGTCCGGCGACGACATCATCAGCGGCTGCATCAACATGAC
Source organism: uncultured Collinsella sp. (assembly GCA_902493895.1). Classification (GTDB taxonomy): domain Bacteria; phylum Actinomycetota; class Coriobacteriia; order Coriobacteriales; family Coriobacteriaceae; genus Collinsella. The sequence goes on from CABUQW010000020.1 coordinate 9,340, forward strand.
GGGTCTCATCCACGTGCGCACCACCAAGCCATTTGGCGAGTCCACCGTCGCGCGCGTCCTGGAGCTCGTAGAAAATGCCAGCGAAAAGAAGGCACGCACCGAGAACTTCATCACGCGCTTTGCCCGCGTCTACACGCCCGCCGTCACCGGCGCTGCCGCGGTACTCGCGCTCGGCGGCGGCTTGGTCACCGGCGCCTGGTCCGACTGGATCCTGCGCGGTCTGACCTTCCTGGTCGTCAGCTGCCCGTGCGCGTTGGTGATCAGCGTGCCGCTCAGTTTCTTTGGCGGCATCGGCGGCGCCTCCAAGCTGGGCGTTCTCATCAAGGGTTCTAACTACCTCGAGACGCTCGCCGACGTGGACACCGTCGTCTTTGACAAGACGGGCACCCTCACCAACGGCACGTTCTCGGTGGTCGCGGTGCACCCCGAGGCTGGATATACCGAGCAGTCGTTGCTCGAGGTCGCAGCCCTTGCGGAGTCGTTCTCCGATCACCCCATCGCGCAGTCCGTGCGTGTCGCCTACCAGGGCGAGGTCGACCCCAAGCGCGTTAGCGACTCCGCCAACGACGCGGGCCACGGCGTGACGGCGAACATCGACGGCAGGCACGTCGTCGTCGGCAACGCTAAGATGCTCGCAGCGACCGGCGTCGAAGTGCCCAATTGCGAGGTCGTCGGTACGATCCTTCACGTGCTGGTCGATGGCATCTATGCCGGCCACATTGTAATTGCCGACACCGTCAAGGCCGATGCCGAGCAGACGATCAGCGACCTGCACGCCGCCGGCGTCAAGCGCACCGTCATGCTCACGGGCGACCGCGAGGAGGTTGCGGCGTCTGTGGCCAAGCAACTCAGTCTCGACGAGTTCCACGCGCAGCTGCTGCCGGGCGATAAGGTCGAGCGTGTTGAGGCGTTGCTTGCGAGCGAGAACGGCAAGGGCAAGCTCGCTTTTGTCGGCGACGGTATCAACGACGCACCCGTGCTTACCCGTGCCGATGTGGGCATCGCCATGGGCGCCATGGGCTCGGACGCCGCAATTGAGGCGGCGGACGTCGTGCTGATGGATGACAAGCCGTCCAACATCTCCCGCGCGATCCGCGTGGCGCGCAAGACCATGACGATTGTTTGGCAGAACATCATCTTTGCGCTGGGCATTAAGTTGCTGATTCTGGTGCTTGCGGCACTGGGCATCGCCAACATGTGGCTTGCCGTGTTCGGCGACGTGGGCGTGGCGATCATCGCCATCCTGAACGCCATGCGCGCGATGGGTGTCAAGAACCTGTAGCGTTCGTGGGCTGTCCGGCCGGGGCCGGGCTTGGTTTTGAAAACGTCCTCGCGCATGAGGCCCGTCTTTCCTGCTCCTGCGGAGCAACGGAAAGGCGGGCCTCGCGCTGCGGAGTGTTTTCAAAACCAAGCCCGGCCCCGGCCTGCGGTGACGTAGCTGGCAGTTCTTGAGCATCGCTTGCTGGCGGGGTTCCTTTGCTGAAATGGACTTGGCCGAAAGGGCCGCTGGTCCCGGTCGCTGGTTCGCGCTTTGCGCGAACTCCGCGCTACTGTGGGTCAGTTAGGCTTCTGTTGTTGGACCCGCTACATCTTCCCGTCCCAGCATCGACCTTAGCTTCTCGAAGCTCTCCTCGCTCAGGCAATGCTCCATGTGGCAGCCCTCTTGCGAAGCAACCTCGGGCGATACGCCAGCGTCCTCTAGCAGCCCCACAAAAAAGCAATGGCGCTCCCACATTTGACGGGCAACCTCAAGACCGCGTTCCGTCAGATGCACATCGCGTTTGCCCATCTCCACGTAGCCGTTGCTCTCCAAGGTCGCCATGGCCTTGGAGACGCTTGCCTTGGTTACGCCCAGGTATTCGGCAACGTCAATCGATCGAACGATGCCTTGGTGCTTCGAGAGCACATAAATAGATTCGAGATAGTCTTCTCCGGATTCACGCAGGGCCATGGGCCGCCTTTCGCGATGGCTTCTAGTTAGCCTTTGGATACTTTTGCTTGATTTACTTTACCGCAAAAGTTGCCCATGTCTTACTACTTTGACTAAAAGTTAGCCGTGTTTCACAAAACGTGCGGGACGAAAACAAAATGGGGACGCCCCTCAAGGAGTGTCCCCAGGTGCCGGTGTCGGCCGGCAGCTATAGCAGCCCAAAGTGCCTGGCGGCGTTGTAGATACCGTCGTCGTCTACGGCGGTCGTAACGTAGGTCGCTGCGGCCTTCACAGTCTCCTGCGCGTTGCCCATGGCCACACTTGTGCCCACGGCGGAAAACATCGACAGGTCGTTCTCGCCGTCGCCAAAGGCGATCGCCTCGCTCGCGTCGATGCCCAGGCGCTTCAGCGTCGCCGCCACGCCCAGGTCCTTGCCGCCGTTGGCAGGGATAATGTCACAGAACAGATCACACCAACGCGTAGTGAGCGAATGCGACACCGCATCGGTCACAACATGCTCGTCGGCCGGATCCACAAAAGCGCAAAACTGGTAGACCGGCACATCGAAGGCGTGCTCAAACGGCTCCTCGTGGTAGACGATTCCCGCGTTGCTGCCGGCCGTCACCACGCGCTCGGACAGGCGGTTCACAAACGAGTTCTCACCCTGCATACACAGCGAGTCATAGCGCCCCTGCACCACCTGGTCCACAATCACCGCAACGTCGTCCGGATCGATCGGGCAGCTGCGGTAAACCCCCTCGGCATCAAAGCAGTGCTGGCCCGAGAGCGTAATGTACGCATCCCAGCCCAAGTCGAACAGCCAGTCCGGCATCTGGTAGGTCGGGCGACCCGTTGCGATCACGCACACAATCCCCTGCTCGTGAAAGCTGTCGAGCACCTGCTGCGCCGACGCCGGAATCCGGTGGGTCTTAAAGCTCAACAGCGTGCCGTCGATATCGAAAAACGCGGCTTTGATCATCCTCGCCTACTCCTCGCCCTCGAGCTTTTCGCTCGCCTCGAGCCACGCCATCTCCAGCTCGTCCATGGCGGCGTGGGCCTCGTCGATCTTTGCCTGCTGCTCGCCCAGCGCCGTGTAGTTGGTGGGATCGACCTGAGCCATCGCGGCCTCGGCCTCCTCCACGCGGGCGCGCTGCGTCTCCATCTTGCGCTCGAGCGAGCTCACCTCGCGGCGGAGCTTCTGGCGCTCGGCGTTGGAAAGACCGTTGGGCTGCCCGCTCGCCTTGGGCTTTTCGGCCGCAACCGCTGCGGCGCCGGTGTCGAACGTGCCGGTCTTGGCGCTCGGCGCACCCACGGGCTCGCCCTCGGCGGTAGCGTTGCACAGGCGCAGGTACTGGTCGACGCCGCCGGGCATATGCGTCAGATGGCCATCGAGCAGTGCCCACTGCTGGTCGGTCACGCGCTCCATCAAAAAGCGGTCGTGCGTCACCAGAATCAGCGTGCCCGGCCAGCCGTCGAGCAGGTCTTCGACAATCGCCAGCATGTCGGTATCGAGGTCGTTGCCCGGCTCGTCCAGGATAAGCACGTTAGGCTCGTCCAGGATCGTCAGCAGCAGCGACAGGCGACGGCGCTGGCCGCCCGAAAGATCGCCGATGCGGCTCCAGAGCTGCTGCGTCGTAAAGCCCAGGCGCTCGCAAAGCTTCTCGGGCGAAGTCTCCTTGCCGTCGATGACGTAATACTTCTTATAGTTGCTCAGCACCTCGCGGATCGTGTCGCCCATGTAGGGCTCGAGCTCCTCGAGTTGCTGCGACAGCACGCCAAAGCGCACCGTCTGGCCGATCTTCACGCGGCCGCGCAGGGGCGCAATCTTGCCCTGAATCACGTCGAGCAGCGTGGACTTGCCGGCGCCGTTCTCGCCCAAAAGACCATAGCGGTCGCCCGCGCCGATAAGCCAGGTCACGTCGGAGAGCACCTGTTTGGGCGCGCCATCGGCATCCGCATAGCCGGCGTCCACGTCGACCACGTCGATAACCTGCTTGCCCAGGCGGCTCACGGCGAGGCGCTTGAGCTCCAGCTCGTCACGCACGGGCGGTACGTCGGCGATCAGCTCGCGGGCGGCATCCACGCGAAACTTGGGCTTGGTGGAGCGCGCCTGGGCACCGCGGCTCAGCCATGCAAGCTCCTTGCGCGCCATGTTGCGGCGGCGCTCCTCGGTGACGGCGGCCATGCGGTCGCGCTCCACGCGCTGCAGGATGTATGCCGAGTAGCCGCCCTCGAAGGGATCGACCTGGCCGTCGTGGACCTCCCACATGCTGGTGCAGACCTCGTCCAAGAACCAGCGATCGTGCGTGACCACGAGCATGGCGCCCTGACCGCGCTGCCAGCGAGCCTTAAGATGGCGTGCAAGCCAGTTGATGGTGCGCATGTCCAGGTGGTTGGTGGGCTCGTCGAGCATGAGCACGTCGTAGTCGCCGATCAGCAGGCGCGCGAGGTCCACACGGCGGCGCTGACCGCCCGAAAGCTCGCCCACCGTGCCCTCCCAAGGCACATCGCTAATGAGGCCGGCGAGGATCTGGCGCGTGCGAGGGCTCGACGCCCACTCGTACTCGGGCGTGTCGCCCACAACGGCATGATGCACGGTATCGGTGTCGACAAGCTGGTCCTTTTGGCCGAGCAGACCGATCGTGGTGCCGCGGCGATGCGTCACGCGGCCATCGTCGGGCTCCAGCGTGCCCGCGAGTACACTCAGCAGCGTCGACTTGCCGTCGCCGTTTTTACCGACAATACCAATGCGGTCGCCCTCGCCCACGCCGAGCGTTACGCTATCGAAAATATGCTTGGTGGGAAACTCTAGGCTGACGGAATCGCATCCCAAAAGAATCGCCATATGCCCTGCTCCTTCGTAGAAATTCAACGTTGTCCATGATAGCAGCGAGCCCCACCCTAAAACCTACCAAAAAGGGACAGGTTTATTTTGGCAGGTCGACGGCCGCACACGACACAAAAAGGCGGGCCATCTCCCGCAAGAGATGACCCGCCTCTCCAATCAGTCCCGTGGCGACCGTGGCCACCGCGGGCCTCAAGCATGTCCCGGACTAGGAGAACATGCCGGTGAGGTAATCATTCAGCCGCTTATCCTTGGGCCGTTGGAAAATCTCGTCAGTCTCGTCGTACTCGACCATATCGCCCATGTAGAAGAACGCCGTGCGGTTGGACACGCGCGACGCCTGTTCCATGTTGTGCGTCACGATGACGATGGCGCGCTCGGCCACAATCGACGACATAAGGTCCTCGATCGCCAGCGTCGAGATGGGGTCGAGCGCCGAGCAGGGCTCGTCAAACAGGATCACGTCGGGGTTGAGCGCCAGCGTGCGCGCGATGCACAGACGCTGCTGCTGGCCTCCCGAAAGCGCGTAGGCACTCTTGTCGAGCTTGTCCTTGACCTCGTCCCACAGCGCCGCGCCGCGCAGACTCTCCTCGACCATGCGGTCGAGCTCGTCGCGGTCGGTGATGCCGTGGCGCTTAGGCGCAAACGTGATGTTGTCGCGAATGGACTTGCGGAACGGGTTGGGCTGTTGGAACACCATGCCAATGGAGCGACGCAGCTCGTACGTGTTCTCGGTCTTGGTATTCACGTTGCGCCCACGGTAATTGATCTCGCCCTCCACGCGGCAGCCGCGAATCTCGCGATTCATGAGGTTGAGGCTACGCAAGAAGGTCGACTTGCCGCAGCCCGAAGGCCCGATGAGCGCCGTGATCTCACCCTTGTGGAAGTCGAGTGACGTATCGTGCAGCGCATGGTGGTCGCCATAGTACACGTTGACGTCCTTGGTGGAGAGCACGACCTCGTCGCTCACGGCCTTGCCGCTCACGCGCACGCGCTTTTCGCTCTCCCCCACGCTCGACAGAAAGTCCTGGGTCTCGGACGATGCCGCTTCGGTTGCGGGCATTGCATTCACCTCGCTCATTCGGCCGTCATCCTCCTTGCCAGTCGCTTGCCCACGATACGGGCGACCACGTTAAACAGCAGCACGCAGATCATCAGCAGTGCCGCGGTGCCCCAAACGATCTGCTGTGCCTCGGGACTGCCTTCGCCATAAATCTTGTAGATGTGCACGGCGAGCGACTCGCCGGGACGGAACACGTTCCAGGCGCAGGTGGGGCTCGACAGGTTAAAGCTCAAGAAGTTCAGACGCACCGGCGAGCTCATGCCCGAGGTAAAGAGCAGCGCCGCGGCCTCGCCAAACACGCGGCCGGCCGAAAGCACGATGCCGGTCACGATAGCGGGCATGGCCTCGGGGATCAGGATGTGCAGCGTGGCTTCCCAGCGGGTGAGGCCCATAGCCAGGCACGCATCGCGCTGGGCCTGCGGCACGTCCTCGAGCGCCTGTTGGATCACGCGCACCAGGATGGGGATGTTGAACATGGTGAGCGCGACAGCGCCGGAGATGATGGAGTACTTCCAGCCCAGCTGCACCGAGAACACCAGGAAACCGAACATGCCGACGACGATGGAGGGCAGCGAGGACAGCGTCTCGATGGCGGTTGAGGCGATGTCGCGAATAGGCCCATCGGGCGCGTACTCGACTAGGAAGACCGCGCCGCCCAAGCTAATGGGCACCGAGATGGCTAGGGTGATCAGCAGCAGGTAGAACGAGTCGAACAGCTGGTAGAGCACGCCGCCCTGGGTACCGTTGGCGCGCGCGGGCTGCGTGAGGAAGCCCGGCTGGAACAGCGTAGAGACGCCCTCGAGCAGGATATAGGCCACCATGGAGATGACGATGAGCATGACGATGGCGACGATTGCCGTCAACACGCCCGTAGCGATGCGGTCCTGTTTTTGGACGCGCTCGAGTCTCGCCTCGTCGATATGGATGTGCGTGCTAGCCACGAGCCTTCGCCCCCTTGCGGCCAATGAGGTGGATGATCAGGATGAAGATGAGGCTCATGCCCATCAGCAGCAGGCCGAGCGCCCACAGAACATCGTCCTGGGCCGAGCCCTCGGCATAGACCGCCATGGACGTGGTGAGCGTGGTGGTGATGGTGGACGCCGGCGACAGCAGCGACGTCGGCATGGCCTCGATGCCGCCGATAACCATGCGCACGGCGAGCGTCTCGCCAAAGGCGCGGGTCATGCCAAGGATGACCGCAGTCATGAGCGATGGCATGGCGGACTTGAGCACCACGTGCCAGATGGTCTGCCAGCGGGTGTAGCCCAGCGCGAGCGAACCCTGACGGTAGCCATCGGGCACGGCACGCAGGCCATCGACCGAAAGCGTAGTCATAGTCGGCAGGATCATGACGGCTAGCACGATGGCGCCGGGCAAGATGCCCAGACCCGTGCTCACGTGGAAAACGCTCTTCATAAGGCCGACAACCACGTGAAAGCCGATCAAGCCAAAGACGACCGAGGGAATGCCGGTCAAAAGCTCAATAAGCGGCTGAAAGATCTTGGAGCCAAACTTAGGCTGAATCTCGACCGCAAAGATGGCAGAGCCGATGGCGATGGGCAGCGCGATGAGCGTGGAGAGCACCATGACCGCAAACGAGGTGACAATCAGGGGCAGGGCGCCGGTATAGGGCAGGCCGTTTTCGGCCGTGTTGGCCAGGTCCCACTTGGTGCCGGTGAAGAACTCAACGATTGAGACGCCGTCCTTAACAAAAGCCGAGAGGCCCTTTTGGGCGACCATAAAGATGAGCGCGGCGACGACAAGCGTCACGAGCGCTACGCACGCGCCCGTGACGCCCAGGCCCACGTTCTCAAGGTCGCGCTTTGGCAGCTGTTTTGCCATTGCAAACCTTTCCGGGGGCGATTACTTATTTAGCAGAAACCTTGCCGCTGGCGTCCTTGACGACCTTCATGGCAGAGACGGGGATAAAGCCCTGCTCCTCGACGAGCTTGCCCTGGACGTCGTCGGAAAGCATGAACTCCAGGAAGGCCTTGGTGGCCTCGTCGGCATCCTTAGCGCAGTACATGTGCTCGGTAGCCCAGATCTTGAAGGAGTCGTCGGTGACGTTTGCGCTCTTGGGCTCCACGCCCTCGACCTTGATGGCGTTGAACTTGGAGTCATCGAAGTGCGAGAAGTCGAGGTAGGAGATGGCGTTGTCGGTGCTGCCCATCTGAGTCTGAACGTCGCCGGACTTGTCGAGCTCGGCGTCGCCCTTAAAGTCGACAGCCTCGTCGCCAAAGACGGCGGCCTCGAAGGTGGCGCGAGTGCCGGAGCCGGCCTTGCGGTTGAGAACGACGATGGTGGCGTCGTCGCCGCCGACCTCCTTCCAGTTGGTGATCTGGCCGGAGAAGATGCCCTTGAGCTGCTCGAGGGACAGGTCGTCGACCGTCACGTTCTTGGAGACGACGGGACCCATGCCCACGACAGCGACCTCGTGGTCGACGAGGTTCTTGACCTGATCGGCCTCGAGCTTGGTCTCGGCGAAGACGTCGGAGTTACCGATGGTGACGGTGCCGGCGGCAACAGCGGTCAGCCCCTTGCCCGAACCGTTACCCGAACCAGAGACGGAGACGTCGGGGTTAGCATTCATGAACTTCTCGGCAGCAGCCTCGACGAGAGCCTGGAACGAGGAGGCGCCGTCATAGGTCACCTCGCCGGAGACGGACTCGGCAGCAGCGGCGCTGCCCTTGTCGGCGGCGTCGGATGCGCCGGAGCCGCCGCAACCAACGAGACCGAGACCGACGATGCTGACAAGACCACCAGCAAGTCCGAGGAACTGACGACGAGAATAAGCCTGATCGAGCATGATCTTCCTTTCATACATGCGACTCGCGGGCACCCTGCCCGCTTTGCTGTTTGGAAAGATACGGCCCCGACCGGGCATCGCCCGCGCCAGCTACGGTTTCTTACGGGCATCTGATAGACCCTTACCGCAAGCGCGACTCGGCTTTACAAACGAATAACAATCCCCACCCAAGCATGGCACGCTTTTTACACCAATAAAAACAAAGTTGCGGTGAAATAGTTCCTGTTTGGCCGTCAAATGGCCCATTCTAGGAACTAGTCCACCGCAACTTAGATTGGGAAACCGCGAAACCTTAAAGCTCTAATTCATTCAAACGGAGGATCGCAACGATATAGATTTTGAGCGCCTGCTTAAGCTGCTCTTCGTTGGCGCACTCGTTGGGGCCGTGCATCTGGCCGCCCCATGCGGGCAGCTCAAGGCCGGTCTCCTCGGGGCCAAACGACACGGCGCGGGCAAAGTTGCGCGCATACGTGCCGCCGCCCATGGCAAAGGGCTCAGCATGCTTGCCGGTGAACTTGTTATAAGTGTCAATCAGCGCCTTCACGGCCGGATCATCGGCAGATACCGAGAACGGCACCTTCGCGCGACCCAGCTGGCACGTCACGCCAAAACGGCCCACGAGCGGCTCGAGCTGCTCGCGGATGGTATCGGCACTCGTGCTGTCGGGGAAGCGCACGTCGATGACCTGCTCGATACGGCCATCCGCCACACGGATGACGCCAGCGTTGCAGGTAAGCGGGCCAAACGCTGGGCTCGTCGCGTCGATACCCAGGCCGCGACCATAGGCATCCGCATGCACAAAGGCCAAGAACTTAACGAACTCGTGCTCGGCAGGCGTCAGCAGGCGCTCGTCGCGTGCACCAAACGCGTCCTCAGCCTCGCGCAGATACGCCACGACCAGGCCGACGGCATTGATCGTTCCCTCGGGCATCGAGGCATGACCGCCAATGCCGTGGGCGAAAATCTGCGCATGCCCGTTATCGAGCGCTGTGATCTCCAAACGATCGGCGTTCTCGACCGGCGCCGGCAGCTCATCGGCGGCAATCGCAAGTTCGCAGATGGACTGCGATGGAATGGCGTTGCTCGCCTCGGCACCGCTCCAGGACACAATGCGCCCGCCGTCGATCTTGGGGCTCACGAACGTCGCTCCAAACTGGCCCTTCTCGGCATTGCAGACCGGGAACTCGGCATCGGGCGTAAACAGAAAGTCGGGGTTCGCGTGGTTCTCCAGATAATGGTGAACGTCGGACATGCCCACTTCCTCATCGCAGCCCAGCAGCGCGCGGAAGGTGTAGCGCGGAACAATGCCGTGCTTGAGAAGGTAAGCGCCGGCGTAGAGCGACAGCACCGCCGGGCCCTTGTCGTCAATCACGCCGCGACCGAGCAGCCAGCCCTCGCGGCGCTCCATCGCGAACGGGTCGGTGTTCCAGCCAGGGCCGGCGGGAACCACGTCCACGTGGCAGATAGTCGCAAGCTGCTTGTCGCCGCGACCCGGGATATCGGCGATTCCCACATAGCCCTCGTCGTCGCTCGTCTGATAGCCGAGCTTTTGCGCAATGCCGAGCGCGCAATCGAGCGCGTCACGGACCGGGCGGCCAAACGGCGCACCGGGCTCCGCATCGGCAGCAACGGCCACGGACGGATAGCTCACCAGCTGCTCGATATCAGCGACGACATCCTCCCAGACCTCGTCGACATACTCAGCGACGCTCTGCTCCACCTGATTCATGGACGACCTCCTTACCAATGAGCGACGGGTACGCCCGCCCCTCACATTATGTCTATTAGATAGCGAAAAGTTTAGCAAGCTCGGCCACCGAGTGCACCACCGCATCGGCGCCCGCGGCCTCGTGCTCCCCCGGCGCTGCCGCGCCCGAATAAATGCCGATGCACGGCACGTCCATCGCGTGCGCGCCCTCCACATCGTTAAAGCGATCGCCGATCATCACGGCATCGTCGGCCGTCGCGCCGAGCGCCGCCAGGGCATCGCGGACCGAATCGGCCTTGGTCTCGCGTCCCTGCGGCGGATTCATGCCAACCACCGCCTCAAACTGAGAAAGCCCGAGCTCACGCACCATATCGACGCACTTCGCCTCCATGCGCGACGTCGCCACGGCCATACGCTTGCCCTGAGCGGCCAACCCATCCAGCAGCGCGGGGATCCCATCGAACACGGGATACTCTTCCGGTCCCAGCTCATCAAAAAAGGCACGGTACTCGTCAGCCACCACAAGCGACTCCTCGCGGGAGAAGCCATAAAAGTCGTGAAAACTTTTCCACAGGGGCGGCCCGATCATGCGACGCAGGTCACCCATCTGCGCCTCCGAAAACCCGCGTGCAGCCAGCGTCTTGCGCGTCGAGGTCATCACCGCCCGACCCGTATCGGCCACCGTGCCATCAAAATCAAACAGCACGACCGGCCGCTTGCATATCTCCAGCGCCTCCATCGGCATCCCTCTTCCCCAGTTGACGATTTCCACACCGACACTTCAAACTGTTGACTATTCAACAATTTAACCTAGCAATGTAGAGCAACTCCACTATACTTGTCGCACTTTGCTCTCAGAAGGCGGCGCCGTCGCGCCCCAACGAAAGGTGCAATTATGTCTTTTGCCATCATAACCGACTCCACGTCGGACATCTCCCCCGCCCGCGCCCAAGAGCTCGGCATTTACGTGATTCCGCTGCATGTGATTATCGAGGGCGAGGACCTGCTCGACCAGGTGCAGATTACCGCCGAGGAATACGTCGCCCGCATGGCCGGCTCCGAGCAGCTGCCACACACCTCGCAGCCGAGCGCCGGCGAGTTCAAGGCACTCTTTGACCGCGTGCGCGCCGACGGCCACGATAGCGCCATCTTTATCTCGCTGTGCAGCGAATGGTCCGCCTGCTATTCCAACGCATGCCTGGTCGCCGAGACCCACGAGCTCGACGTGCGCTGCATCGATTCGCGCACTGGCTCGGGCGCCGAGGGCTTGCTGGTGGAGTACGCGCGGGCCATGCGCGAAGATGGCCGCAGCCTGAACGAGACCGAGGCGCAGATCCGCGCGACGCTGCCCGACGCCCACCTGCTGCTGATTCCCCGCACGCTCGAGAACCTCGTTAAGAACGGCCGCGCGCCCAAGCTCGCCGGCCAGCTCACGCAGATGCTCAACATTCGCCTGGCCGTTTCGCCGGAGTGGCAGTCGGGCGAGATCAAGGCCATCAAGAAGGGTCGCGGCGCCAAGCGCATCGTCGCCAACACCATGGCAGATTGCCTCGCGTTTTTGGACGAGCATCCGGGCTCAAGCGTGCGTGTGCTCACGACCGGCGCCGCCGAGGAGCAGGAGCTTGTCAACGAGGCACTCGCGGGCCAGGATTACGTAGACGCCGGCACCGGCCCCATCGGCTGCACCATCGCCACCCATGTAGGCGTCGACGCCATCGCCATCAGCTACTGCCCCCGCTACCAACCTGCCAAATAGGGACAGGTTTATTTTGGCATGTTTTATCTGGGCAAACGTCCAGCGCCAACAAATACCAGCCTGACTAGATCGGGCAGGCAGGAGCTATCGAACAACCAAGGTACAGCCAGCCGTAGCAAAGCCATCATGCCGGTGCACCCCAACTCAAGGCGCGCCGGCATCCCTTTAGGAATTGCGGTGGGAAAGGGGCCGAATAGTCGAAAGACAGCGAACCGCCGAATGCCGCTCACGGAGCGGCACCCCACTATCACCGAACCAAAATCAAAGTCGAGTATCTCAAATAGCCGAAATGGCGTACCCTCATCCCAATGAACGCAGACAAGAATGGCATTCAAATGAGCAACGCCGTGCATCAATACGCCCTTTTCGGGAACGCCTTATTCAAACTCAATAAAACGGTTGTCCACGCTTCGGATCCGCGTAAGCAAATCGTCATCTGTAGCAACGGTCCAGACATCCGTTACGCGACACTCGAAGAATGGGACAAAGCCGGCAAATCTTTCAACGAACATGCACAGACCGAGGGCATCGTTACCAGCGCGAGCCCAGCGCGCGACAAACTCGAGCTCTTTCGCAATCTATTTTCCGGTCGCAAAGATGTGCACGCTCACGGGTATCGCAGAAAAGACGGGGGCATCGGCTATACACCCGCCTGCGCAAATGAGTGGAGGCCAGGCATTTGTCCCAAAGCAAACCATCAGAGAATTAAATGCGCTGAATGTCGCAGCCGCACATTCCTTGAGCTGAACGATGCCGCCATTATCGCCCATTTCAAAGGCAGCGACGACAGGCTCCGGGACGTCATAGGTCAATATGTTCTCGACAAAGACTGCAACACGAATGTCCTTGTCATCGATTTTGACAAAGCCGACTGGAAAGAAGCGGCAAACGCTATCAGGCTTGTCGCAAAGAAGCATGGAATCGATGCAGCGATTGAGCGATCGAGGTCAGGCAACGGCGCGCATATCTGGTTTTTCTTTCTCGAATCTGTGAGCGCAAAGACCGCGCGGGATTTTGGGAGCTGCCTTATCATCGAAGCGGCGGCGCTCAACAAGTCAATCACCTTCGAAACCTTTGACCGAATGCTACCCGCGCAGTCCACCATTCCTGAGGGCGGCTTTGGAAATCTCATTGCGCTGCCTTTTCAGGGAAAAGCGCAGCGGAAAGGAAACAGCGTATTTGTTGACGAACGATTCGAGCCCTTTCCCGACCAATGGCTTTACCTTTCGCAAATCCAACTAATCTCGCGTGCGACGGTGGATCGTCTGATCGAGGACACCGAAAACAAACCGCTTGGAATAGCAACAGCTGCAGCGACAAACAAAACCAGGCGCAATGTCCAAAAGCCACGAAAGCGGCTCCCGCTCACGCCACGAGACTTCCCCTCGAACCTGCCCGTCACACAAGCCGATATGCTCTACATCCCCGAAAAGTCTCTGAGCCCGGCAGCTCAAATGGAAGTCCGCAGGCTTGCGACATTTGCCAACCCGGAGTTCTTCCGTGCGCAATCTATGCATCAATCAGTATTCGGCAAACCGCGACTCATAGACCTCAGCGAACTTAGAGATGGCCGCGTCGCGATTCCCAGAGGCTGCAAAGCCCAACTTGAGCAGCTGATTCAAGAAGCCCACGTTACTGCCCATTATTCAGACGAACGTAGCACGGGCAATCCAATTGAGATGGCATTCAAAGGGACCCTTCATCCCGAACAGCAAATTGCCGCCGACCAGATGCTTGAATACGAAGACGGAATCATGTCTGCACCAACGGGCTTCGGTAAAACCGTCATCGGAGCTTATCTTATTGCCGCCGTTGGTCTTCCGGCGCTCGTCATTGTTCCAAAGACCGCGCTCATAGCCCAATGGAAATCGCAGCTCGAACGATTTCTCGACATTACGGACACCAGAGAGCCGGTCCGAACGCCAAAAGGACGAATCAGCAAAAAGCAACCTCCCCTTATTGGACAAATCGGAGGGGGCAAAACCGCCGTCAGCGGCCTTATCGACGTCGCTTCCTTTCAGTCGCTATCCGGCAAAGACTCCCAAACCGGGGAGCCGATAGTTAAGGACCTTGTTTGTAATTACGGCCTCATTATCTGCGACGAATGCCACCATGCTGCCGCGCCTCAACTCGAGCTCGTCCTCAAGTCCGTTCCAGCCAAATATGTATATGGCCTTTCCGCGACACCCGAGCGCTCCGACGGACTCACACGCGCGCTCTCGATGCTCTGCGGCCCGCTTCGCTATGCCATCGATCCAAAAACGCAGGCAATTCAGCAGGGCATCCAGCGCATCGTGCGGCCGAGATTTACCGGCATTCGGCTATCTGCCTACGAGCCGGGTGCAAGCTTCAATCAGATTCTTGATCTGCTGTGTGCACATGCGGCAAGAAACGAATTGATTGTCGATGACGCCCTCGAAGCAGCGTCAAACGGTCGGCATCCGCTCATACTATCCAAAAGGAAAAAGCATGCTGAGGAACTGTTCAGGCTGCTTAATGATCGCAGACACGAACCCATACTCTTAACCGGAGAAATCGGTGCCAAAGAAAGAAAAACGATACTGAACAGTCTTCCCGGCCTTGAGCATGAACATCGAATCATCGTCGCCACCGAAAGCCTTCTGAGCGAGGGCTTCGATCTGTCCTACCTTGACACCCTATTCATTGCCACGCCGATATCTTGGGACGGCAGTGTAACGCAGCAGGCGGGCAGACTGCACAGAAGCCACGAGGGCAAGCAACAGATTGAGATATTCGACTACATTGACCTGTCGATACCCATGCTCGCTCGCATGTACCAGAAGAGACTCAAGACGTACGCCAAGCTGGGCTACGAAATTTATTCAGCAGAGGACAGTGAGCAACCCGATTACAACATTCTCATAGAGCCAGCAAACGCTATTGAGGCATTAATTAAAGACATCACCGGTGCCACAAAGAGCGCCTTCATAGCCGCATCCTACGCATCCGCCGCATGCCTCGCGAAACTCACCGCCACACTCGCAGGCGCAGCCGCCCGTGGGATTACCCTTGAGATTTATGTTGCCTCAACTCCGCGCGATGACGCGAAAGCGATTTTTGCCGAGATGAACGTCGACTATTCCGTCAAGGCCAAAGGGCGGCTTTGCGCGGCCGTGATTGACGAGGAAACTGTCTGGTACGGGACTATTCCGCTGCTGGCATTCCCCAAGAAAGAAGACTGCAGCATCCGTTTCAAAAGCAATGAAGTCGCCGCTGAGTTTTTGAGCGAAATCCAGCAACGAGGAGAACCGGGGGCCGCAGCAACGAACGTGGCGCCCCTATCAGTTGCGGTGGAATAGGGTCTGCTCCTGGCCAATCAGCCGCCAATCAATCCCTATTCCACCACAACTTGGAAATCGGCGATCAGCCCAGCGGACCCTGAAACAGCTCCTGATGAGTGCCCATTCTCACCAGCCTAATCATTGGGTTAGTCTTATGGGGAAGATAAAGAACGACCACATCGACCAAGCCATCGGATAGGTGGAAATCGATGTGGCCGTTGTAGTTTCCGCCCGGGTTTGAGAGCTCGTTGGCGCCATACTCCGCCGGAAGTGACCCATGAGCCACAAGCTCTGCAACCGCCGCTTTAAACTCACTTTTTAGCTGCGGATGCATGCGCATCGTTCGTTTGTAGTCCACCTTAAATTGAGCCTCGACTTTAATCTCGAACATCGCTATTCCTCATCGAGGAATGACATAAGCTCATCAGCGTTATTGAATGACGGGCTATCGTCCGGCAAAATCCCCAACTCATGAGCCTCGGCGATCACCATGGCACGCCTCGTCGCCTCGTTGGGCACCTCCGCCCTTCCTACAATCTCAAAAGGAATCTTTCGCTGATTTACCAGCTGCCGAACGGCAAGATTGAGATAGGAATTGAGGCTGAGGCCGACCGAATCCAAGAACTCAGTCGCCTGCTCCTTGAGCCCCTCTTCGATTCGAACCGTCGTAGGCTTAACTGTTGCTGTAGACATTTGCGACCTCCTCGCCCTCGTCTTTTACACCAGTATACCCAATATAAATGGCAATCTGATGTTAAATAACATCAGATTGCCATGCGTATTCATGTCGCGTGGGCACGATTGATCTACATCAGCCCGCTCAGGGCGATGTCGACGGCTTCGTTGAGGTCGTCGGTGATGTGCACGAGCTCGGGATCGAGCGGGCTGATCATACCGGCGTCCATCACCGGGCCGTTGAGCCAGTCGAACAGGCCCTGCCAGTACTCTGTGCCCACCAGCACGAGGGGCATGCGCTTGACCTTGTGCGTTTGCACCAGCGTGAGCACCTCGAACATCTCGTCGAGCGTGCCAAAGCCGC
Source organism: uncultured Collinsella sp. (assembly GCA_902493895.1). Taxonomy (GTDB): domain Bacteria; phylum Actinomycetota; class Coriobacteriia; order Coriobacteriales; family Coriobacteriaceae; genus Collinsella. The sequence goes on from CABUQW010000020.1 coordinate 25,789, forward strand.
CGGGAAACACGATGGCGCCCGAGCTGTATTTGACGAACATGGTCTTGCGCACAAAGAAGTAACGGAAGTCCATGCCGAGGTTCACGTATTTATTGAGCCCATGCTCGTGCGGCAATTCAATGCCCAGGCCAACTGACTTGCCGTTGACACTCGCCGCTCCCCTGTTGGCCGCTTCCATGATGCCGGGGCCGCCACCGGTGATAACCGCCACGCCGCGCTGGGCAATCTTACGGCCGACCGTGCGCGCCGCCTTGTAGGCCGGGTCCGTCTTGGGCGTGCGGGCACTACCGAAGATGGTCACCGCAGGCCCTAACTCGGCAAGTGCGCCAAAGCCATCGACAAACTCGGCCTGGATGCGCAGTACGCGCCACGGATCGGCATGCAGCCAGTCGGTCGACTCCTCGGGCGCCAGCAGGTTGGCGTAGGTGTTGTCCTTAGGAATCATGGGGCCGCGCATGACCACGGGGCCGCGGCGGTACGTCTCGTCGTAGGCAGGCTCGCCCTCGACGTTCTCATTCTTAATCATGGGCACTCCTATCGAGAAAAAGAAAAGCGGGCGGGGTCGACGCCATGCGCCAAACACCCGCCCGAACATCAACTATTCGGTATGGTACCCACGATGCATCAAGTGCTTGCAAGCTATCGGTCAGCGGTCGTGCGGCCGGTGTCAGCAAATGTGACGACCGGCCGTCGCTCGCCCCTTGCCGTTGCCCGCGCTCTGCAAGCGCCCGCGCCGCTCTTAGTAGTCCACCGCCGCAGGGCTGTTCATCCAGTCGCTCACAAACGCGCCGTAGCGGCCCTCGATAATGGCCTGGCGGGCACGCTGCATAAGGTTGAGCAGGTAGTAGATGTTGTGCATCGAAAGCAGGATGCCGCCGAGCATCTCCTTCTGCGTGACCATGTGGCGAATGAGCGCGCGGCTGTAGCCGCCCGTGCACACCGGGCAGGTGCAGGTGGGGTCGATGGGGCCGTCGTCGTGCGCAAAACGCGCGTTGCGGAAGTTAAGGCGACCTTCACTGGAGAATGCCGTGCCCATGCGGCCGGTGCGCGTCGGCAGCACGCAGTCGAACATATCGATGCCCACGCCCACGCCGCGCACGAGCGTCGTCGGGTTGCCGACGCCCATCAGGTAGCGCGGCTTGTGCTTGGGCATGTACTCGCTCACAAGCGGCGCCAGGGTCTCGAACATGGTCTCGTGGTCCTCGCCCACCGAGTAGCCGCCGATGCCGTAACCGGGGAAGTCACCGCACTCCTCCAGATGGCGCAGAGAGCGCAGGCGCAGATCCAAATGCATGCCGCCCTGGACGATGCCAAAGAGCGCCTGGTCATCGCGGGTGTGAGCCTTGTAGCAGCGCTCGGCCCACATGCTCGACAGCTCCACCGCGCGCTCAACGTAGGCGCGCGTGGCGGGATAGCCCGGGCACTGGTCCAGCTGCATGCAGATGTCGGAGCCGAGCTTCATGGCGATCTCCATGTTGTCCTCGGGTGTCCAGAACACGTGGCGGCCGTCGTAATCGTTGACGATAAAGCGCACGCCCTCATCGGTGAGCTTAACGGCGTCGTTATGGCTAAAGACCTGGAAGCCGCCCGAGTCGGTAAGAATGGGGCCATGCCAGTTCATGAACTTGTGCAGTCCGCCCAACTCGGCGATGGTGTCCTCGCCGGGGCGCATGGACAGGTGATAGGTATTGGCAAGCACGATCTGGGCGCCGAGCTGCTTGACGGTCTCGGTGGGAATACCCTTGACGTTTGCCTTGGTGCCCACGGGCATAAAGATCGGCGTCTCGATTTCGCCGTGCGGGGTATGCAGCACGCCGGCGCGCGCGTGCGTGGTCGGGTCCTCGGCGATCAGGTCGAATTTAAAAAGGCTCTGGTCCATAAACTAGAACTCCTTGGTTGCGGTTCATACGCAAACCATTATACGGGCAACCCGCAAAGAGCACCGACTCGACAGAAACTGATGCAAAGGGGTCATAGTCGTTTAAGAACGTCCCCAACGACTACATCCAACAGCCAAGGTAACGCCGATGCTTTGTCAACGACAGCGAAAACCCGCTAGAGCGAGCAAGGTGTCTTCAAGCAAAATGGCGCCGCAGGTTGAGCATAAGTCAGCGAGCGGGCCGCATTTGAGACAAGGTGACGTGAAACGAAAGGGCGCTGACCTTTCGGTCGCGCCCTTGAAGTTGAACGTCAGATTGTCCAAATGCGGCCCGCGCAGCGTCGAGCCGTTACGCGGTTTGGTAAAACCGCGTAACCCCTAAGGCCGCTGGCCCATGCCACCCTCGAGGGTGACGGTCTCGCCGTTCATGTACTTAAAGTCGGGACCGCAGAGCTGAACGACCACGCGGCCGATCTCCTTCTCGACGTCGCCGTAGTGGCCTGCCGGCGGCATGTGGACGTTGGCCTTGAAAGCCTCGGGGTAAGCATCCTGGAAGTTCTCGAGCGCAGCGGTCCAAGCAAGCGGGCAAACGATATTGACGTTGATGCCGTCCTTGCCCCACTCGTTGGCGGCAACGCGGGTCAGGCCGCGGATGCCCTCCTTGGCGGCAGCATAGCTGCACTGGCCATAGTTGCCAAACAGGCCGGCGCCCGAGGCAAAGTTGACCACGGAGCCCTTGGTCTCCTTCAGGTGCGGATAGGCCTTCTGCATGTACAGATAGGTAGCATACAGACCGGAGTAAATGGCCAGGTTAAACTGATCCATGGTGTGATCGGCGATGGTCACACCCGAGGCGCTGGCCTGAGCATTGTTGACGACGGCGTCGATGCGGCCGAACTCCTCAATGGCCTTGTCGATGACGTTCTGGACAACGGCCTCGTTATCCTGGCCAGCCGAGACATCGGCCTGAACAGGCAGAACCTTGACACCGTACTCGGCCTCGAGAGACTCCTTGGCGGCCTCGAGCTTGGCGACGTTGCGGCCGGTGATGACGAGGTTCGCGCCCTCCTTGGCAAATGCGATATCGATGCCGTAGCCGATGGAGCCAGCGGAACCGTCCTTAAGCGTGGCCTTGCCGCCGCCGGTGACGATCACGGTCTTACCAGTGAAAAGTCCCATACAAAGTCCTTTCAAATCGCGACGGGCACGCCCGCCGACTGCGCGTATCCAACTTCACGCGCCAAAAGCTGAGATGCAACTTTAGCGTGTTCAAGCGAAAATAAAAGACCGCGGTAGGCGAACGGCACCACGTCGTTCGGCGAAGGGATTGTCAAGTACAAACTGGATAAAGCGGCCGAGTTATCGTTATCAGATCGAGCCATCGAACACGTTTTGAAACTTTGCTGCAGCGCGTGGGATGTCGGCGCGAGACTTTATCATAGGGTGACAAACAACGATGAGGAGCACATGCCTATGACAGACGAGCTGGACCCCCAGACTCAGCAGCATATTGATCATTCCGAAGACGCCGTCGACGACTGCGATACTCCTACCTGCGTCGACGCCTCCACCGATGCGCCCGCCACCGCAGATGCGCACGCCGGTGCGGATAAGGCAACAGACACAGACGATACTGTCGAGCATGATGAAAGCGAGCAGCCGGAGCCGAGCGATGCCGAACCTGACACGGACCCCGCCCCGCAAGCAGCGGGCCCCATCGAGGTGTCTTCGGAAGAAGAGCTTGATGCCGTCATGGACTCCATGATGGATGCCGTCAAAGCGATGAAAGACGCCGTGGCCGATGCCGATATTGATGCCGAGGAAGAGGAGGCCGCCGAGGCGGCCTCGACCTTTGTACCCGGCGAGACCCCCGTTGCCGACCAGGGCAGCACCATGCCCTCGTTTCTGCAGCTCGAGCACCCCACGATTGGCGCCGATGCGGTCGATCCGCACGCAGCGGGCTTTTCTGTGGTCGAGGGCGGTACCGGCAATATCGCCGCGCCGCAGGCTGCCGATGCGGACGCTGTCGACACCGCTCGCCCGATCGCCCCGCACTCCCCCGACGCGAACCGCGATCTGGGGACCGCTGTCTCGAACACCGCGAACGCCGTGGGCACCTTTATTGCCCAGGGCGCCTCGGCCATGCGCGAGATGAACGCCGCGAAAAAGGCACTTGCCGATGCCCGCGCCCACCTGGCCGAACTTGAGCAGCGCATTGTCGATCAGGCCGAGGAGCTCGAGACGCGCCAGGATATCGCAGGCCGCTACGACCAGATCGTCGCCGACCAGCGTCAGGCGATCGCCACAGTGCAAAAGACCGCTGCGGCAGCCGAGATTGACCGTGATGCCCACGCCGCCAAAGCGACAGAGCTCAAGAGTCAGCTCGAACAAATGAAGACAGAGGATGACGCGACTGAGCTCCGCCTGAAGGCCGCGCTCGACGCCGTGGAGGCCCGCGAGGCAAGCTCGCGCGAGACCGGCAACCGCCTCGTTCGACGTCTTGAGGATTCCAAGCGCATCCGCGACAAGGTGCAGGCCGAGCGAGACGCCGGCATTGCCGCCGCACAACAAACCGTCGACGCCACGCGCGCCCAGCTCGAGACGCTGCGTCATGAGTATGCCGAGCTGCAACGCAATCCCTCGGCAAATCCCGCCAACTATACGGTGCGCACCAGCGAGCTCTCGATGCAGATCTCCGACACGGCAGATGCCCTGCGTAAAGCCGAAGAAGATGTCCCGTGCATCACCGCCGACCTTGAGCACTCGCTTGCCGCAGCCGAGCAGGCCGTCGAGCAGGCTCAAGCCCCTATCGCCGACGCCAAACGCGCGCACCAAGCCGTGACGACTGAGGCCGATGCCGCGCGCGACGAGCTGCAGACGGCGAAAACTGCCGCCACGACGCGCCAGCGCGAACTGCGCGAGAAGATCGCCGCCGAGGACAAGGCACGCCGCGACCAAGAGCAAAGCATCGCCAACGCCCAAGCAGATGCCGCACATGCACAGTCGATCATCGAGCAGGCGACCGAGGTACATGACCATCCAGAGATCACTGAGTCGCTTGCAGGATCCTTGGCCCGAGACAAAGCCGAACACGCCGAGACCGAGCGAGAAGTCGCCCAGCTCGAGGCCACCGAGGACGCGGTGCGCGAGCGCACCCGCGACTCACGCATCAAATTCACCGGCGCCATCGTCTGCATCGTCGCCGCAATCCTGGTGATCATCCTAGTCTGGCTGTTCGCGAGCAAGTAAACCAGCCGCCAAAAAAACGCTCAACGCAGTTGCGGTGAGATAGTTCCTGTTTAGCCCAAAAAGGCCAATTCAAGAACTATCTCACCGCAACTTATTTAGATTGATGCAAGGTAGTCGTTTAAGAACGTCCCCAATGACTACACCGATGTTTTGTTGACAACCAAAGAAATGCCGGTGTTTTGGCAACGACAGCGAGCGGGTCGCATTTGAGGCAAGGTGACGTGAAACGAAAGGGCGCTGACCTTCTGGTCGCGCCCTTGAAGTTGAACGTCAGATTGTCCAAATGCGGCCCGCGCAGCGTCGACCGGTTACGGCGTTTGTAAAACGCCGTAACCTACAAGATGAGCATGGCGTCACCAAAGCTGAAGAAGCGGTAGCGTTCTTCGATAGCAGCGGCGTAGGCATCCATGATCTGGTCGCGGGTGGCAAGTGCGCTTACGAGCATCATGAGCGTGGAGCGCGGCACGTGGAAGTTCGTGATCAGCGCGTCGACCACGTGATAGGTCGAGCCGGGCATAAGGTAGAGCTGCGTTGTCGCGTTCTCGCGCACCACGATGTCGCCGCGGCCGAGCGTGTCGGCCCCGTCCTCGCGGCCCTCAAAATAGCGCGCCGTCACAGCCGGATCGGACACCGGCGCGTCCGCGTCAAACGCGCTCTCGAGCGAGCGCACTGCGGTAGTGCCGACGGCGATCACACGATGGCCCTCGGCCTTCGCCTTATGCACGGCGTCGACAACCTCCTGCGACACGTGGTAGCGCTCGGTGTGCATCACGTGCTGCGCGGGGTCGTCCTCCTCCACCAGACGGAAGGTATCGATACCCACCTCGAGCTCGACGGCGGCAAACTTGGCACCCTTGGCCTCGATGGCAGCCATGAGCTCGGGAGTAAAATGCAGACCCGCCGTGGGAGCAGCGGCCGAGTGCTCCTCCTTCATGGCGTAGACGGTCTGGTACTTCTCGGGATCGCCCTCGTAATCGGTAATGTAGGGCGGCAGCGGCACGTGGCCGGCAGCATGGATGGCCTCGTCGAGCGTGCGCGGCTCGCCGGCGGCATTGCAACCGGCCGGCTCAAAGCGTACCAGGCGGCCGCCGCGGCTATCGGTGACAAAGTCGACAACCTCGGCCGTCAGCACCACGGGAGCCCCCTCGGGCGCATGGGCGCCACCGGCGCGATACTCAATATGAGCACCGGGCTTCAGGCGCTTGCCCGGCTTGACCAAGCACTCCCAAACATGGCCCAGCGGATCCACGTCCTCGCGGCGCTTGAGCAGCAGGGTCTCGACCACGCCGCCCGATCCCGTTTTACGACCGATCAGACGGGCCGGCATCACGCGCGTCTGATTGATGACGAGCACGTCGCCCGGCTCGATATAGTCGATGATGTCGCGGAAGATGCGGTGCTCAACGGTACCGCCGTGCTCCAGCGGCGTTCCCGCCTGGGAGCCCTTGCGATCCACCACCAGCAGGCGGCAGGAGTCGCGCGGCTCGGCTGGAGCCTGGGCGATCAGTTCCTCAGGAAGGTTGTAGTCAAAATCATCGGTACGCATAGACACGTCGGATACTCCTTATATAGCTAAAGTCCGCTCTACATCCTAGCAGGCTGACGTCCCAAATGAACTACTTTTTGGACGCTTTGCGCTCGTCGCGGATGCGGGCGCGGTCCATGGCCGCCTCGACAGCCGAGAAGCGGCAACCACAGTAGTTCTGCCGATACATGCCCAGCTCGCGCGAACGGCGTGTCGCCTCGGGGTAATACGGACGAAAATCGCGAATCACCGGAGTGAGACCGCGGGCGGCAGCCAGACGCTCCAACACATCATTGCAGGTTTCGAACAACTGATACGGCGAGACGGCGAGCGTCGTACCCACAAACTCAAACCCACGCTCCTGGGCCACGCGGCACGCCTCGGCCAAGCGCAGGGCATAGCACGCACGACAGCGACGGGGCCGATCGGCACCCAGCGGTGCCACGCCGGCCTCCCAGCGCTCACGGTCCTCCCCCGCCTCGATAAGCTCGATGTCGCCATCGGCACACCACCGGCGCAGCTCGTCCAAACGCCGCTGCCATTCATCGTGCGGCTGAATATTGGGGTTGGTCCAGCAGATTGTGGGCTCAAACCCTTCCTCGCGCAGCAGGCGGACCGGCTCAAGAGAGCACGGCGCACAGCAGGCGTGCAACAACAACGGCTTCATCGACATCTCCTCACCCGAAAAAGCGCACGCCGAAGGACGTGTCCTCGCAGGCGACAATGCGGCGGTCGCGCAAAATGGTCCGCACGTAATACCAGTCGCCCACACAGCCTGACAAATGCAAGCCGGCCGCCAGATAGCACAGCAGCGGATAGCCCGAAAACGCAAACCCCAGGGCAAGCGTTGTCGTCACAACAGCCGTCGGTGCCAGGCAAACCGCCATGTACCGCCGGCGCGAATACACAACGCCCTCGGCGCAGGCATAGATCATCGCCGTCTCGCGATTCGCCCCAAAGGTCACCTGCGCGCCCGCAGGCGCCAGCAGCTTAAAAAACACACCGTGCACCAGCTCGTGCACGGCAAATGACGCCGCAGAAACCGCAGCCAAGCCGACTATCCAGCCCACGACAGCCATCCAGCCGCCCGCGTCAGCCGCATCCAAGTCTGCAGGCCCGCCCAGCAGCATAAACACCGGCACCAGGCACACGGCAAACACGCCGACTACGACCATCCCCCACACGAAGCAAGCGTGCAGAAATTCCTCGTCTTCAAACGCATGTATGTTGGAAATCTCATTCATAGCATCTTAGGATAGCGCCCCTGCCACGTACCCGTCCGCATGTGCGATAATGTCGAACGATATGCACGAATTGACCACCGCGTCGCCAGGCCTTGCGCCCGGCCGCGCTCTCACCATATGCGAAGGAGTCCCATGGCATCCAAATACTCCATGAACGACCGTCCCAGCTGGCCTCGCCGCGCCATCGTTACCGCCGGCGAGCCCTACGGCAACAAGGGCCTTCACTTTGGCCACGTCGGTGGCGTCTTTGTCCCGGCCGACTTCTTCGCCCGCTTCCTGCGCGACCGTCTGGGCCGCGAGAACGTCATCTTCACCTCGGGCACCGACTGCTATGGCTCGCCCATCATGGAGAGCTACCGCAAGCTCAAGGAGAACGAGGGCTACGACAAGTCCATCGCCGAGTATGTCGAGTCCAATCACTCCCGCCAGGCCGCGACCCTCAACAACTACAACATCAGCTGCGATATCTACGGCGGCTCGGGCCTTGAGCCGGCTGCGCAGATTCACAACGAGGTGACCGCCGAGATTATCGAGCGTCTGCACGAACAGGGCACCATCTCCAAGCGCTCCACGCTGCAGTTCTACGACGCCAAGGCCGGCACGTTCCTCAACGGCCGCCAGGTGATCGGCCGCTGCCCCATCCAGGGCTGCAAGTCCGAGAAGGCTTATGCCGACGAGTGCGACCTGGGTCACCAGTTTGAGCCCGAGGAGCTCATCGCGCCCAAAAGCCAGCTCACCGGCGAGGTGCCCGAGCTGCGCCCGGTCGACAACCTCTACTTCGACCTGCCGGCCTACCTCGACTTTATGAAAACCTATACCGCCAAGCTCGCCCAGAACCCGCAGGTTCGCTCCGTGGTCTCCAAGACCATGGAAGAGTGGCTGCTGCCGGCCCAGCTCTACATCCAGAACAAGTTCCGCGAGGCCTTCGATGCCGTCGAGGATCAGCTTCCCGAGCACACCGTGCTGGAGCCCGAGGGCAACAAGAGCAGCTTTACCGTCACCTTCCCCAGCTGGAAGGAGCGCGACGATGCCCACGCGGTGCTCGCCAACGGCGGCGTGCGCTTCCGCAGCGGCAAGGCGCTCGTACCCTTCCGCATCACCGGCAACATCGACTGGGGCGTTCCGGTGCCCGAGGTCGATGGCGTCTCCGACGTCACCTGCTGGTGCTGGCCCGAGAGCCTGTGGGCTCCCATCAGCTATACGCGCACCGTGCTCGCACGCGATGCCAAGGCCGCCGGCGTGACCGAGGGCGTCGCCGCCCAGGATGCCGCCCTCATGGGCGAGCCCGCCGCCGATTCCACGCAGGTCCCCGCGCCCACCTACCAGCACAGCTCGCTCGACTGGCGCGACTGGTGGTGCTCGGATGACGCACAGATCTACCAGTTCATTGGCCAGGACAACATCTACTTCTATTGCATCGCGCAGACCGCCATGTGGGAGGCCCTGGGTTGGAACCTCACGCAGAGCACCGTCAGCGCCTGCTACCACCTGCTCTACATGGGCAAAAAGGCAAGCTCGTCCTCGCAGACTCCTCCCCCGCCGGCAGACGACCTGCTCAACCACTACACCTGCGAGCAGATGCGCGCGCATTGGCTGTCGCTCGGCCTGTCCGAGAAGCCGGTGAGCTTTAGCCCCAAGGCATACGACACGCGCGTGACCGGCAAGGACAAGGACGGCAACGAGGTGCGCGCCTGCGACGACAAGCGCGTTATCGACCCCGCCCTTAAGGAGAGCGCGCTGCTGACCGGCGTGTTCAACCGCCTGGCCCGCAGCTGCTTCTACGGCGTCGCCGTCAAGGAGGGCGACGAGAGTCCCTATCGCAACGGTTGCATCCCCGCCGGTGCCGCTTCTGACACCGTGGTCGAAGCCGCCCAGCAGGCAGCCCTCGCCTTTGAGCAGGCCATGTACAAGTTCGAGACGCACCGAGCGCTCGCTGTGTGCGACGACTACCTGCGCGCCGCCAACAAGCGCTGGAGCGATGCCTCCAAGGCCGCCAACAAGCTCGAGGGCGAGCCGGCCAACGCCGCCATGACGCAGGCCCTCGTCGACGCCTTTACCGAGCTGCGCGTAGCGACCGTGCTCATGCACGGCATCGTGCCGGCCGGCTGCGAGCTCATCTGCGAGTACTTCGACGTTGACCCGGTCGCCTTCTTTAGCTGGGATAACATCTTTGCCTCCACGGATGAGTTTGTGGAGGGCCTGGGCGAGAAGCCCGGCGAGCACCGCGTGAAGCCGCTGCCCCCGCGCTTCGACTTCTTTAGCAAGCACGAGAGCCAGTACTAAAGCACGCCAGCAGCGGCGTGCCCGGAAAGTAGTCAATTTGGGACGGGAAGGAAAGACGGATGTCCAAGCCGCGTCGTCGTAAGCAGAAAAAGCAGGTCAAGGCCGAGCTCAAGCTCAGGCAGTTTGCTGCTACCGAGCTTTCCGACCAGCTTGCCGCCCTTCCCTGCGCCGCCGACCTGCCGCGCTTTATGGTCGACACGGTCGCCGGCGCCTATGCGCCCGCCGATGCCAAGCTCATGATCGAGGGCTTCGGCGCCGCGGCCACACGCCCGGTCACGCTGCGCGCCAACACGCTCAAGGCGACCGCCGAGGACATCGCTGCGGCGCTCGATGCCGCCTGCATCGCCCACCAAACCGTTACCTGGTATCCGGACGCCTTTATCCTGCCCGAGGCCCAGGTTTCAGATCTGTGGGATCTCGACATCTACCGCGACGGCAAAATCTACCTGCAGAGCCTGTCATCCATGATGCCGCCGTTGGTCCTGGGCGCCCAGGCAGGCGAGGACATCCTGGACATGTGCGCAGCCCCCGGCGGCAAGACGACGCAGATCGCCGCCCTCACCCAGGGACAGGCGCACCTCACCGCCTGTGAGATGAGCATTCCCCGCGCCGAAAAGCTCGAGTCGAACCTCCATCGCCAGGGTGCCAAAAACGTGCCCGTCATGCGCATCGACGCACGCGAGCTCGACGAGTTCTTCCGCTTTGACCGCATCCTGCTCGACGCTCCCTGCACCGGCACGGGCACCGTCATCAGTGGCAACGAGAAAAGCCTGCGCGGCCTCACCGAGCAGTTGCTGAGCAAGTGCGCCCGCTCGCAGCGAGCACTTCTGGACCGCGCCATGGGGGCCCTCAAACCGGGCGGCACGCTCGTCTATTCGACTTGTTCGATCTTGCCGCAGGAAAACGAGGACGCCCTGCAAGAGGCCCTCGACAAGCATATGGACTGCGAGCTCATCCCCCTCGACGGCACGCCAAGCGAAAGTGAAGCACGACGCACCCAGGAAGCTGGTGAGGAGCCGCGCATCGAGTCCAACGCTCTGACCGAAGCCATTGCCGCGGGTCAGGTATCGGCCATCGTCAACGGCCTGCCCGGCACGCTCACCATTCCGCCTAGCCGCGACTTTGAGGGCTTCTACATTGCCCTGATCCGAAAACGCAGCTAGCGCACGGATCCAAAACTCAACAAGCTATCTCTGTGCGCGTTTGCCCTGCTGGTCGCGATGCTGTTTAAGCATCGCGCGCTCCTTGCGTTCGGCCCTTTTGCCCTTAATGGCCGTGACCACAAAGTAGATGACCGCGGCGGCAACGATTGCGGCCACACACAGGCCGATCGAGCCAAACATTGCTGTCAATTCCATACCGCGTCACCTCTCTTTTAAACGGGGCTTTCAAGATAGCACCTCGATACCCGCCACCACAGCTCCTTCACGTTCGCCGGCCCTTCGGTCTAACGGATGGCGCGGCGGGGAAAAATCAACTCGTCAAACGATTTAGCATTCGCAATTCCGGCTGCATCGCGCCGGCCATCATCACATAGAATCGAGCCTCCATGGATACCCTCAACGATCTAAATGAGCGCGTCGACGCCTTCGTCGGCACCAGCTCCTTCGACACGCCTGCGGCGGCAAACGACCAAGCTCCCATCGATGTGCCCGCCGAGGTGCACGAGGACATCGTCGCCTCGGTCGATTTTTCCGAGGTCGAGCTTGCAGACGAGTTCACCGAGCCCCAAATAGCCGTCACGCCCAACGGCCTGCTCCCTATGGAGCCCCTGCCCATCGACGGACGCCTACGCAAGGCTGCCCTTCGCATGCCCGACGAGATCGAGGAGGCCAGCGGCTTCACGCTCTTTGGCCGACGCATCAAGTCGCTCATTTACACCACCGATGTCGCGGTTATCCGCAACTCCAACGCCGACGCCGTCTTTGCGGTCTACCCTTTCACGCCGCAGCCCGCCATTACGCAAGCGCTGCTGACCGTCGCCGAGTGCCCGGTCTTTGTAGGCGTGGGTGGCGGAACTACGACCGGTAAGCGCTCCGTGCAGATGGCAGCCGTCTCCGAGATGCAGGGCGCGGCGGGCTGCGTGGTCAACTCCCCCGCTACTGCCGAGATGGTCGAGCACATCACCAACATCGCCGACATCCCCGTCATCGCCACGGTCGTTCGCTGCGACGACGATGCCCACGCCAAGGTGCGCGCTGGAGCCAAGATTCTCAACATCGCCGCCGGCAAGAACACGCCCCAGGTCCTACGCGAGCTGCGCGAGCACTATCCCAACCTGCCGCTTATCGCGCCGGGCGGCAAGACGCCCGAGAGCATTCGCGAGACCATCGCCGCCGGCGCCAACGCCATCATCTGGACACCGCCTTCGGCCCAACAGCTACAGACCGACATGATGCAGCGTTATCGCAAGATGAAGGAAGACGCCACACCTGTCATCTCGCGCGACGACGTGCCCATTATCGACCAGGTCGCCGCCGCCGAGGTCAGCCAAGTCGAGAACATGAATCCCGATGTGCCGATTCCCGACGAAGTCATCGAGCGCGTCGCTTCGATCCACGAGCGCGTCGAGGAGCATCGCGCCAACCGCGGCCTCAAGCCGTCACTGCACGGCTTTTTCTTCCGCGGAAAGAAACGCTAGCAAAACATCTTGGCCCGCCCCACAAACGTGAGGCGGGCCGTTTTCGTTTGAGCAATCATGCAGCGACGTGATGGGGCAAATTAATCCACGCGCTTGTCGCCCATAAAGAAGAGCGCCACCGTACCAGGTCCGGTATGCGAGCCAATCAGAGTACCGATGTCATTGATCTCAATCTTGCCTTTAAGCTGCGGAACCTGTTCCTCAATCAGCGCCGCGACCGCCTCGGCATCCTCGCGGCACGCCGACTGCGACATGATGCACTTACCCGAATAATCTGCACCGTCCTGTACGTGTGCCATCATGGTCTTAGCCATCTCGGAAATCGCGCGCTTCTTAGTGCGAATCTTCTCACGTGGCGACAGCTTACCTTCGCAATCGACCGTCATAAGCGGGCAAATCTTAAGCGCCGTGCCGATGATCGCGCTCGCGGCCGAAATGCGACCGCCGCGCAGGTAGCTCGACAGATCGGTCGAGAAGAACCAGTGGTGCAGGTTGAGCTTGTGCTCCTCGATCCAGGCAGCCGTCTCGTCGAGTGAAGCCCCACTATCGCGCACATCGGCGGCATATTCCAACAACAGGCCAAAGCCCGAAGACGCCGCCAGCGAATCGATGACGCGCACCTTGCCGCCCTCGGGATAGCGATCCGCAAGCATCTGCGCCGCGACGCAGGCCGATCCATACGTGCCCGAAATACCCGACGACAACGTCAGGTGCAGCACGTCTTTACCCTCGGCAACAAACGGCTCCCAAAACTCCTCGTACTCACCCACGCTCACCTGAGACGTCTTGGGCATGGCGCCCGCGGCAATCTGGGCAAAAAACTCGTCCGGCGTAATCGACTGATACAGATCGTCCGTATAGACAACATCGTCGATCTCGTAATGAAAACACACGACAGGGATATTGCGCGACGCAAAGAACTCACGGGTTCGATCGGCGGCGGATTCACAGGTCAGGACAAAATCACTCATATGAGGCTCCTTACTCATTGCTGCGCAAATTATCGCACAGTGAGCCTACATGCGGTACATATGTCCACTATTTACCAAATCGAACCAAAAATAGTGAACATCTTTACCACCATCGTCTCCACCGACCCGACGCATAAATATCTGAGAAAACACCCTCTGTCGTCTCCACCCGACCAACACATCTACCTTCACTAAATCGATTTACCAAACCGTTCAGCCGACAATTCAGCCGCTGGCGCAAAATCGAAACAAAAGCGGCGCATACTGGTAAACGTTTGACGCTGTTTATCAGTTTTACCAGCCCCATCGGAAGGTGTTTCATGGTCGCATTCGATCGCAACCCGCAAGACTTCAAGTATCTGCGCCTGCTGTCGAGACAGTTCCCCACCGAACAATCCGCATTTACCGAAATTATCAACCTCTCGGCCATCCTCAACCTACCCAAGGGCACCGAGCATTTTATGAGCGACGTGCATGGTGAGTACGAAGCCTTTATGCACATCCTCAACAACTGCTCGGGCGTCGTGCGCGAACATGTCGACGAGATCTTTGGCGACACGCTCTCCTTTGACGAAAAGGGCGAGCTGTGTACGCTCATCTACTACCCGCGCGAGAAGATCGACCTGGTCCGCAGCCGGCGCGAGGACTCGCCAACCTGGTACAAGACGATGCTTGACCAGCTCATCATGGTCGCTCGCTC
>CABUQW010000021.1 GCA_902493895.1 uncultured Collinsella sp.
ACCAACGACGTGCTGTACAAGGAGGGCCTGGACCTTCTCGTCGTGCCCTCCGCCGAGCTCTCCCGCGGCCGCGGCGGCCCGCGCTGCATGAGCATGCCCTTCTGGCGCGAGGACCTCTAAGTCTTTCCGTTTCCGGTGCGGTCTCCCTACAACCGCACCGGTTTCGCCCGTCAAACGGGCAACACTGATACTTATGTAATTCATTTCTTCGAAAGGATTCGAACCATGGGTGTTAACCTCTCCGGCCGTAGCTTCCTCAAGCTCCTCGATCTCTCAACCGAGGAGATCGAGTACCTGCTCAAGCTCTCCAAGAACTTCAAGGACATGAAGCGCGCTGGCGTTCCGCACCGCTATCTCGAGGGCAAGAACATCGTCCTGCTCTTCCAGAAGACCTCCACTCGTACCCGCTGCGCTTTCGAGGTCGGCGGCATGGATCTGGGCATGGGCGTCACCTACCTCGATCCGGGTTCGTCGCAGATGGGCAAGAAGGAGTCCATCGAGGACACCGCCCGCGTTCTCGGCCGCATGTATGACGGCATCGAGTTCCGTGGCTTTGCCCAGGACGATGTCGAGGAGCTCGCTGCTAAGTCCGGCGTGCCCGTGTGGAACGGCCTGACCACTGAGTGGCATCCCACCCAGATGCTCGCCGACATCCTGACCGTCCAGGAGAACTTCAACTACGACATCAAGGGCAAGACTCTCGTTTTCATGGGCGACTGCAAGAACAACGTTGCTCGCTCCCTCATGGTCGTCTGCTCCAAGCTCGGCATGAATTTCGTGGCCTGCGGCCCCGAGGAGTGCATGCCCGCCGACGACGTCATCGAGGCCTGCAAGCCCATCGCCGAGGCCAACGGCTGCACCATCAAGCTGACCACCGACGTCAAGGACGGCGTCACCGGTGCCGACGTTATCTACACCGACGTGTGGGTCTCCATGGGCGAGCCCGACGAGGTCTGGGCCGAGCGCATCGCTCAGCTCACCCCGTATCGTGTTACTTCCGAGGTCATGGCTATGGCCAACCCGGGTGCCATCTTCCTGCACTGCCTGCCCAGCTTCCACGACACCAACACTACGATTGGCGCCGAGAAGTGCGAGCAGTTCGGCATCACCGAGCAGGAGGTCACCGACGAGGTCTTCGAGAGCCCCGCTTCCAAGGTCTTCGACGAGGCCGAGAACCGCATGCACACCATCAAGGCTGTCATGTACGCCACGCTCAAGTAAGAGCATCTAGCATCTCGCTCGGGGTGTATTGCTGCTCACCCCGAGCGGTTTTGTCTGGTAAATATCTTGCGTCGGGCGGTGGGCACGGCACGGAAAATCCGCTTCGCGCGAGAAAGTTAAATGATTTATGAAGGGGGGATGAGAACCATGACTGAGACCGCTAAGAAAAAGCGCGGTATGCCTTCATCGTTCACCATTCTTCTAGCTCTGCTGGCAATTGTTGCAGTTGTTACCGTTATCGTCTCCGGCACGTCCGGCGGCGCGGTTACTGCCGCCCGTCTGAGCGATTTCTGCACCGCCCCGATTAAGGGCTTCGCTGACGCTCTGCCCGTCTGCCTCTTCGTTATGATCCTGGGCGGCTTCCTCGGTATGATGACCGAGACCGGCGCTCTGGACAACGGCATCGCCGTCCTGGTGCAGAAGCTTAAGGGCAACGAGATCATGCTCATTCCCGTGCTGATGCTCATCTTCTCCCTCGGTGGTACCACCTATGGTATGTGCGAGGAGACCGTTCCCTTCTACGCCCTGCTCGCCGCTACCATGATGGCTGCCGGCTTCGACCCGATGGTCGGCGCCGCTACCGTCCTGCTCGGCGCTGGCTGCGGCTGCCTCGGCTCCACGGTTAACCCGTTCGCCGTCGGCGCTGCCGTCGACGCCCTGACCGGCGTTGACATTGCCGTGAACCAATCCATCATCATCGGCCTCGGTGCCGTCCTGTGGCTTGTTACCACCGTCATGTCCATCGTCTTCGTGATGAACTATGCCAAGAAGGTCAAGGCTGACAAGGGTTCCACCATCCTCTCGATGCAGGAGCTCAAGGACGCCGAAGAGGCTCACGGCAAGGCTGCTTCCGAGGTCCACAAGGAGGTCAAGCTCACCGGTCGTCAGAAGGGTGTTCTGATCGCCTTCGCCTTCACCTTCGTCGTCATGATCGTCGGCTTCATCCCGCTGGCCGACCTCAACGAGGGCGTCGCCAACTTCTTTGACGCTGGCGCTGTCTACGACGCCGACGGTAATGCCGTCGTCCAGGGCTGGTCTGCCCTGATCACCGGCCTGCCCATTGGCCAGTGGTACTTCGACGAGGCTTCCACCTGGTTCTTCCTCATGGCTATCCTGATTGGTATCATCGGTGGCCTGTCCGAGAAGCAGATCGTTAACACCTTCATCACCGGCGCTGCCGACATGATGTCCGTTGTTCTCGTCATCGCCCTCGCCCGTGGCATCTCCGTCCTCATGGCTAACACCGGCCTCGACGTCTTCGTCCTCGACGCTGCCGCCAATGCCCTGGCTGGCCTGTCCGGCGTGATCTTCGCTCCCATGAGCTTCCTGGTCTACTTCGGCCTGTCCTTCCTGATCCCTTCGACCTCTGGTATGGCCACCGTCTCCATGCCCATCATGGGACCGCTGGCTGTTAAGCTCGGCTTCTCGCCCGAGGTCATGGTCATGATCTTCTCCGCCGCCATCGGTGTCGTGAACCTGTTCACCCCGACCTCCGGCGCCATCATGGGCGGTCTCGCCCTGGCCAAGATCGAGTGGACGACCTGGCTCAAGTTTGCCCTTAAGCTCATCGTCGCTCTCTCCGTCGTCTGCGCCGTCATCCTGACCGTCGCCTGCGTGCTGCTCTAAGTACCCAACGGGTACCCCACGGAAACCTTGACGATCCTGTAAGGGATCACCTGGTCATCGTCTGTCCGGTGGGGTCAACCCACCGGTAGACTCCTACCTTTAGCCCCCTCCCGTTCCGTGCGCGGGAGGGGGCGCACTTATGTTGCGCGGTTCTACGAACCGCGCAACCAGTCGACGCTGCGCGCCGCCCAGGACGACAATTTGTCATTCAAAAGGCAAGGCATGACCAAAAGGTCTATGCCTTGCCTTTTTCATGCCAACTTGTACGTCCTGGACGTCGCTCGCTGTCCGTCCTCTGCCTGCGGTGCTTTCCATTGTTGGTGCAGAGGGCGCTTTGCCTACTCTGGTGCCCGTTCGCTGGCTTTGGCTCTGCCTGTGACGTTTTCATTGTTGGTGCTGAGTGCCTTGTTTCCCGTCCCAAATGATCTACCCCGGGTCCCCGGTGGTTGCGGTGGGCGTGTTTGGTTGGTGCCTGTTGATGGTCTGGGTATCGGGGAGGGCGGGCTCCGTTATAATCGCCTAGAACATTAAATGGAAACGGGACGGGAGCCATATATGCGCCAGGGTTTCGACAATGCGAAGTATATCGAGCTGCAGGCTGCTCACATTAAGGAGCGCATCTCACAGTTTGGTGGCAAGCTCTATTTGGAGTTTGGCGGCAAGCTGTTCGATGACTATCATGCGAGCCGCGTGCTGCCGGGTTTTGAACCGGACAGCAAGTTCCGCATGCTCAAGAGCATCGCCGACGATGTCGAGGTTATCATCGCGATCAACGCGAACCATATCGAGAAAAACAAGGCTCGCGGTGACCTTGGCATTACCTATGACGAGGATGTGCTGCGCCTGGTTGACTTGTTCCGCGGCAACGGCTTTGCCGTCGCGGCTGTGGTCATCACCCAGTACGCCGGCCAGCCTGCTGCCGATGTGTTCCGCAACCGCCTGAACGCGCTCGGCATTCCTGCCAAGCTGCACTATCCCATCGAGGGCTACCCGCACGATGTCGATCTGATCGTGTCCGATGATGGCTACGGCAAGAACGAGTTTGTCGAGACCACCCGACCGCTCGTCGTGGTCACTGCCCCCGGTCCTGGCTCGGGCAAGCTTGCCACCTGCCTGTCTCAGCTCTATCACGAGCACAAGCATGGCACGGCCGCCGGCTATGCCAAATTCGAGACCTTCCCGGTTTGGAATCTGCCCCTTACGCATCCGGTCAACATTGCCTACGAGGCCGCCACGGCAGACCTCGATGACGCCAACATCATCGACTCCTTCCACCTTGAGGCCTACAACAAGACCACGGTCAACTACAACCGCGACGTCGAGGCCTTCCCGGTAGTCCGTGCCCTGATGGAAAAGATCCTGGGCAAGAGCCCCTACCAGAGCCCTACGGACATGGGCGTCAATATGGTTGGCTTTGCCATCACCGATGACGATGCCTGCCGCGACGCTTCCAAGATGGAGATCGTCCGCCGCTACTTTACCGCGGTCGAAAATGTGCGCCGTACCGGCGTGGGCGATGAGCAAGTCGACCGTCTCAAGATTATTATGAAGAAAGCCGGCATCGATAAGAACTACTCACCGGCGCGCTCGGCGGCCCTCACCAGGGAGCAGCTGACGGGCGGTCCCGTGGGTGCCATGGTCATGCCCGATGGCTCCGTGGTGACCGGTAAGACCTCCACGCGCCTGGGCGCCGCAAGTTCGCTCATTATGAACGCCCTCAAGCATGTCTCGGGCGTCGACCTTGAGCTCGAGGTCATTAGCGATGAGGCGATCGAGCCCATCAGCAAGCTCAAGACGCATTTCCTGGGCAGCAAAAACCCGCGCCTCCACACCGACGAGACGCTTATGGCGTTGTCGATCACCTCGGCCACGAGTGAGACGGCCGCTCGCGTCCTTTCGGGCCTGGAGCAGCTGCGCGGTTGCGATGCCTTCTTTAGCGTGATCATCTCGCCGACGGACGAGACGGTACTGCGCAAACTGGGTATCAATGTGTGCTGCGAGCCCAAGTTCGAGCGCCGCGGTTTCTTCCATCGCTAAGTTTGAAGCATCGCGGTAATTGCATTGCATTTGGCCGTATCGGGTTAGCGCCCGGTACGGCTTTTTGATCAATAAAGCGCCTATTTCGGCGAAAAATAGCCGTTTACCTGCCTAGAAACAATTTGAGCGGTATACAATAACCGTAACTGTTTCATCCTTAGCGGGATGCCGCATGATGGATATTACCTGCCATCGTGAGGTGTGTCGGTCGCGCACGGCGCGTTAGATGCTCGTGCTCGGTTTGAGGAGGCTGCTATGGCGGGCAAGGGTCGTGCGAGTGTCAACGATATGAAGCGTGTCGAGGTGCTGGTGTTGATGGAGATCGACCAGCAAACCGAAGACAATGGCGGGCCGTATGGTTTCTCGCGCAAAACGCTTGCCGAGCGCGTGGGGGTTTCGCCGTATCGTGCCCGCGCCGCAATCGATCGCTTGGATTCCGAAGGCATGATTGATGTCGTCTCGCGTTATAGCGACGACGGCGGTCAGCTTGCAAATGGCATTTGCCTCACCGAACGTGGCGAGTGGTATCTTGAGGGCGTCCGTACCGGCATGCTCGTTCAAGAAATGCTTGAGGACGAGGTTGCTGATCGATAGCAGCATGTAACCCTTGCCATAGCGACGCCGCCTGGGAAACCGGGCGGCGTTTTGTTTCAAGATTGAGAAATGCAATCGCACGCGAGAAAAATTGCGAACGGTTCGCGGTGCGAGTATTACAATGAAGACCCGTAAGATGTGGATAAACAACTTCTACGGGAAGCGCAGGTAACTCAATATGACCAAGCATGTGTTCGTAACCGGTGGCGTGGTTTCGTCCCTGGGCAAGGGTATCACCGCGGCCTCGCTGGGCCGTCTGCTCAAGTCGCGTGGCTACAAAGTAACGATGCAGAAAGCCGACCCGTATCTGAACGTCGACCCCGGTACCATGAGCCCCTTCCAGCATGGTGAGGTCTTCGTTACCGAGGATGGTTACGAGTCCGACCTGGACCTGGGTCATTACGAGCGCTTTATTGATGAGAACCTGACCCGCGATTCCAACTTTACGACCGGCGCGATCTATAAGAGCTTGATCGCCCGCGAGCGTCGCGGCGACTTTTTGGGCGGTACCGTGCAGGTGATTCCCCACGTCACCAATGCCATTAAGGACAAGTTCCGCCGCATCGAGGAGCAGACCGGCTCCGATGTAGTCATCACCGAGCTGGGCGGCACGATTGGCGACATCGAGTCCCAGCCGTTTGTCGAGGCCATCCGTCAGTACCGCAAGGAGGCCGGCCCCGAGAACGTCTGCTACATCCACGTGTCGCTCGTTCCCTATATCGCCGCCGCCCACGAGGTCAAGACCAAGCCCACACAGCATTCCGTCAAGGAGCTCCGCAGCTTTGGCATCCAGCCCGATATTATCGTGCTGCGCTCCGACCACTATATCGATGACGCTATCCGCGGAAAGATCGCAAGCTTCTGCGACGTCGACACCGATTGCGTCTTTACCAACGAGGACTGCGCGAGCATTTACGATGTTCCGCAGCTGCTTGCCGAGCAGGACTTTGACCTGCGCATTTGCGAGCGCCTGGGTCTGGACCCGCGTGAGCGCGACATGAGCGAGTGGAACGAGTTCCTGCGCAAACAGAATCACGCCAACCATCACGCCGACAAGGTGAAGATCGCCGTCGTGGGCAAGTACACGCAGCTGCCCGATGCGTACCTGTCGGTTATCGAGGCCCTGCACCATGCGGGCGTCTTCTACGATCGCCATGTGGACGTCCAGCTGGTCGACGGCGAGAGCCTCGACGAGCAGAATGTCTCCGAGGTTCTGGGCGACGCCTCGGGCATCCTGGTCCCCGGCGGCTTTGGCAAGCGCGCCCTGGAGGGCAAGATCCTCGCGGCCGAGTTTGCCCGTGAGCACAAGATTCCGTATCTGGGCATTTGCCTGGGCATGCAGGTGGCCGTGTGCGAATTTGCGCGCAATGTCGTCGGCCTTGCCGGCGCCAGCTCCTCTGAGTTCGATCCGGATGGCCCGTATAGTGTCATCGATCTGATGAGCTCGCAGGAGGACGTGACCGAGAAGGGCGGCACCATGCGCCTGGGCGCCTATCCGTGCAAGCTCGCCGCCGATACCCTTGCTCGCGAGGCATATGGCGAGGAACTCGTCTACGAGCG
The DNA here is from genome assembly GCA_902493895.1 of uncultured Collinsella sp. Taxonomy (GTDB): domain Bacteria; phylum Actinomycetota; class Coriobacteriia; order Coriobacteriales; family Coriobacteriaceae; genus Collinsella. Next base: position 7,039 of record CABUQW010000021.1, read on the forward strand.
TCACCGTCACCGCTTTGAGTTCAACAACGCCTTCCGCGACCAGCTCGAGGACGCCGGTTTGGTTATCTCGGGTCTGTCGCCTGACGAGCGCCTGGTCGAGATGGTCGAGCTGCCGCGCGACGTGCATCCGTGGTATGTGGCAACCCAGGCTCATCCCGAGTTCAAGAGCCGCCCGACCAACCCGCAGCCGCTGTTCCGCGAGTTCGTACGCGCTTCGATCGGCCAGCACGAGGGTGTCGACCGTCTGCAGGTGACGCCCATGAACCTCGCTACGGACTAAGGGTGCCGGCGAATAAGGAACATACCGAAGCTACTCCCTCGTCGCTCGCCGTGGCGGCGGGGGAGTATCTCGATTACCTCGCGGTCGAGCGGGGTTTGGCGCGCAACACGATTGCGGCCTATCGTCGTGACCTGACGACGTACTGCGCCTATCTGGAGCGGGCGGGTATTGTGTCTTTTGAAGAGGTGACTCGTCAGGTCGTGGAGGGCTTTGTCGCCGACCGTCGCGATGGGGGCTATTCCGATGGCTCGGTGGAGCGTGCGCTTGCAGCCGTGAAGGGCCTGCATGCCTTTTTGGTGCGCGATGGGGCTGTAGCCCAAAATCCAACGGCGGCGTTGCGCCTGCCTAAAAAGGCTGAGCGTTTGCCGGAGTATCTATCGGTGGAGGATGTCTCGGCTCTGCTCGATCAAGACTTCCCCGAGGGCGAGATGGGCTTGCGCGACCATGCCATCTTGGAAGCGCTCTACGGATGCGGTTTGCGTGTGAGCGAGTTGGTGGGGCTCGATGTGGGCGATATCCATATTGACGATGGCTTTGTACTCGTTCGCGGTAAGGGCTCAAAGGAACGCCTGTCCCCGCTGGTGGGAAGCGCGGCGCGAGCTCTGATGCTCTATGTAACTGAGGGACGTTCTCGCTTGGCGGCCCATGCCCGCGGAACCGAGACCTCGGCGGTCTTTTTAAATAAGAACGGACGTCGCCTGTCGCGCCAGGCCGTGCATGCGATATGCGAGCGGTATGGGCGTCAGGTGGGGCTGGTGGGGCTCCATCCCCATACCTTGCGCCACTCCTTTGCCACCCACATGCTCGCGGGCGGTGCCGACCTGCGTGTGCTGCAGGAGATTTTGGGCCATGCCGATATTTCGACCACGCAGGTCTACACGCATGTCGACCGCACGCAACTGACCGAGGTCTATCTGGCGGCGCATCCGCTAGCACATCGCTAGCACCTCGCTGACCTGCATATTTATAAATATTAAATGGGACGGGCCCCAGATTGTCGCGGCGTGCTTTTGCGCGCGCATGGGCAATCTGGGGCCCGTCCCATTTTTCGCCACTTGGCATCGCGGTGGTGGGCCGCACGTGCCTTGGGTGGGGGAGTTTGGGGGCGATGTGAACGGCATGTAAAGGGACGCAAAAATCGCCTCAAGGTCAACTTGAAGGTTGAGGTTGAAAGGCGGGGTGCCACAGGTGGCACCCCGCCGTTGCTGTAAACACAACATATTGTGTTTTCGAACATATGCTTGGGGGTGTTTTGCAATACATGGTGGGTGGAGTGGTGGGGTGGAGTGGGGGAAGGGGTGGGGAAAGGTGTTGAAAAATGGGGAGGTTCCCCATATTATTAATGACGTCGACAGGCGGGGTGGTTCCCCGCGTACGTGCCATCTGAGTAACCGAGGGGAGGGCGCACATGGGAATGACTGGTGCATACGAGCGCAATCTCGATGCAAAAGGTCGTCTGTCCCTGCCTGCACCCCTTCGCGAGGAGCTTGGAGAGCACGTTCGCGTGTTCAAAGCCCTGGATGTCGATGCTCTGTACGTGTTCTCTGCCGAGGCCTTCGATAAGTGGGTCGAAGGACTCTTCGCGGGTCGTGAGGGCCACGAGGGTTTTAACCCGCGTGACATTAACGACCAGAAGCTCATGAGGGCGATCAACAAGCGCACCACGTCGATGGACGTGGACAGCGCCGGTCGTATCGGTCTTTCCGAGTCTCTCCGCAAGCAGGCGAACCTCGACCGCGAGGTCACGGTTGTGGGCAACTACGACCACCTTGAGGTTTGGGATCGCGCCGCGGCCGATGAGGACGATGACGATGAGGCCCTGCTGGACCTCTTCTTCTCGTAAGGGCAAGGCACGGGTAACGGATGGAGCGTGGGATCTTGACACAAGAATATCGGCATGAACCTGTCATGCTCGGCGAAGTGCTTGAGTCGCTGCGGCTAAAGAGCGGCTCCGTTGTCTGCGATTGCACCCTTGGCGGTGCCGGCCATTCGGTAAAGATGGCCGCGCAGGTGGGGGAGACGGGCCTTTTGCTCGGCGTCGATCAGGATGACATGGCCCTCGAGGCCGCTGGCGCCCGTCTGGACCGCGAGGTTCCCGGCGTTCCGCACCAGCTGCTGAAGGGCAACTTCGGCGACTTGGACGAGCTGCTTTGCTCGGCCGAGGTGCCCGGGGTCGATGGCTTCCTGTTCGATTTGGGCGTTTCGTCACCGCAACTCGATATCCCTGGCAGGGGCTTTTCGTATAACGAGGACGCCCCATTGGACATGCGGATGGATCCGGGTAATAACACCTTAAACGCAGCTGAGGTCATCAACACCTATAACGAACACGACCTCGCCCGGATTCTACGCGTCTACGGCGAAGAGAAGTTCGCCTCGCAGATCGCGCGCGAGATCGTGCGCCGCCGCGAGCAAGAACCGATCGAAACCACCGGCCAATTTGTCGAGATCATCAAGGCGGGTATCCCGGCTGCCGCTCGTCGGCATGGCGGACACCCGGCCAAGAAAAGTTTCCAGGCCATTCGCATCGAGGTCAATCACGAACTCGATGTGCTCGAACGAGGGCTTGATGCCGCCACCAGGTGGCTCAACCCGGGCGGACGTATCTGCGTCATCTCGTATCACTCGCTCGAGGACCGTATCGTAAAGAACCACTTTAAGGAGATGAGCCAGGGGTGCACGTGTCCGCCGGAGATTCCGGTGTGCGTGTGCGGCAACGTGCCGATACTCAAGGTCATCACCCGCAAACCCTTGGTTGCCCAGCCTGATGAGGTTGAGCGCAACCCTCGGGCGAGATCAGCCAAAATCCGCGTGGCGCAGCGTCTGTAGGCGCGACCGCGCGATATTGGACCTCCCGCTCGCGCCATAAACGAAGCTTAAACACACTACCAACGTACTCGGGATGGGAGGCGGCATATCATGGGCTACAACACTTCAAGCGCAGCACTCGCCTATGATATGAACGCCATGCCCGCCTATCGTGAGACGCCGCAGGCCCCCGTTGCTCCCCGTGAGCAGCGCAGGCCGCGCTTTGATGTCTACACGGGCGCGGGCCGTCAGGCAAACCAGGCGGTAAGCCCGGTTTTCATGAGCGTTCTTAAAACGTTTTGCATCATTGCGGCTATCTTCATGACGATCGGCGTCGCCCGCGTGGCACTCGCCGGCGTTACGGCCCAGGTGCTCAACAGCAACGCCGAGCTTACCAACACGCTCGAAAAGGCGACCGATGAGAGCTCCGATCTGGAGGTCATGCATTCGGTCTATGGCGCCGACACGCGCATTCGCGACCTTGCGGGCGCTTATGGCATGGTGGAGCCCAGTGAGAGCGTTACACTTGACTTTTCGCAGGATGCAGCCGCGGGCGCCAACGCGACCGCGACCGCTCAGTAGCAAGACGGTAGCTGAGTATGACAAATGACTATCGCCGCGGTTCCGATGGGGGCCGCGGTTCTGGACGTCCCTCGTCGCGGGGACGTTCTGGTTATCAAGGAACGGGTCGGCAATCTTACAACGCCGGGCAGTCCCGTGGCAACGACCCGGCGTCGCGACTTCGCGGCTCGGGCGGCCCTCAAGTGCATAACACCAGGTCGCGCAAGAGTTCGTCGACCGAATGGCTCACAGGCGCGCCTCTGCCTCGCCGCAAAGCCGTCATGGGATTCATTGGGCTTGGCTTGGGCTTGGGCGTCTTTCGCCTTGCCGACTATCAAATTGTCGAAGCCGATAAACTGCGCGAGCGTGCCGATGCGCGCCGCCTGCTTGCGCAGACCCTCTATGCCAAACGCGGCACCATCTACGACCGCAACGGTAACGTGCTGGCGTCGTCGGTCGAATGTCGCAACATCGCCGTGAACCCGCAGCTTGTCGAGGATGTTGACAAGACGGTGTCGGCGCTGATCAAGGCAACTGGAATCGATAAAAAGACCTGCCGCAAGCTCGTCGAGTCCGATGGCACCTGGGTGTATATCAAGCGCCAGGTGGACGAAGACGATGCTGCGGCGCTGGAGAAGAAGAACCTGCCCGGCGTGCTTTTTGAGCAGGCCATGAAGCGCGTATATCCATACGGCAATCTGGCATCGCAGGTGCTGGGTGTAGTGAATGTAGACAACGACGGCTTGACGGGTCTCGAAAAGCAATACAACAAGCTTCTGACCGGCACGAACGGTTCTCTTGTGCGCGAGCGCGCGAGGGACGGCAGCTATATCGCGGGCGGTGCCTATAAAAAGGTGGCTGCGGTCGACGGCGTTGACATCGTGACGACGCTCGACGTCAATATCCAGCGAGCGGCTGAGGATGCTCTGGCGGAGGCTGTCGAGAAGACAAAGGCCAAGAACGGCTCGGCTTTGGTCACCGACCCCACGACTGGTGAAATTCTCGCCGCCTGCTCGTACCCGACCTACGACCAGACCGATCTGGAGAACGCCAAGACCGAGGATATGAACTTGCGCCTGGTCACCGACGCCTACGAGCCCGGCTCGGTCTTTAAGACACTCGTGGCGGGCGCCGGCTTCGACTTGGGCGTCGTGCGATCGAGTACGTCGTTTGAGGTGCCGGCGAGCATCAAGGTGGGCGACGATACCGTCACCGATGCCGACAAGCGCGACTACGCCATGACCATGGATGTGCGCGAGATGATGCGCCGTTCGTCCAACGTGGGCTTTGTCCTGGTGGGGCGCAAGATCGGTGCCGACGACTTTGCCGCCTATGTGGACAAGTGGGGCATCGGTCACAGCTCTGGTGTAGATTTTCCGGGCGAGAGCCTGGGTATCGTCAAGGAGCGTGACCAGTATGACGGCGCCACGCTGGGCTCGATGAGCTTTGGACAGGCACTGTCCGTCTCGCCGATTGAGATCGCACGTGCCGTGGGCGGCATCGCCAACGGCGGCGTGATGATGACCCCGCACTTCTATAAGTCCAGCAAAGGCGACGAGAAGGACTGGGGCGAAGGCGAGCGCGCGATTTCGTTGGACGCCGCATCCCAGGTGACATCGTGCATGCAGACGGTCGTGTCCGAGGGAACGGGCGTTGGCGGCGCGGTTGATGGCTATGACGTGGCGGGTAAGACCGGTACGGCCGAACGAGCCGACGAGAACGGCGGCTACCTCAAGGAGAACTACATGTCGTCCTTTATGGGCTTTGCACCGGCACAATCGCCTAAGGTGCTGTGCTATATCACGCTCGACGGAACGCCGAGCGGCTCAGATGCCGCTGCGGTGCCGTTCCAGTCCATTATGGCCAACGCACTCGACGTGCTGGGCATTCCGCACACGAGGTAGGGGGTTACAATCTTTGGGGCGTGGTTTGTTGTCCCATATGAGGGGTGTTCACATGCCCTGCACCACGCATGCGCGGCGCTGGGATACAATACGCCGATAGCATTATTAGGTTTACAGGGGAGCTGCAATGATAGAGATCGCCGTCAACAACCTCGCGGCCGCAACAGGGGCCCGAACCGTGACGGGAGAAGCCGATCGGGTATGCCGCGGGTGCGTTATCGACTCGCGCCAGGTCGAGGAAGGGACGATTTTCGTCGCCTTTCCCGGTGAAAACGTCGACGGCAATGATTTTGCTTCCCGTGCCGTCCAGTCGGGCGCCGGCGCCGTCGTGATGACGCGTGAGCCCGAGGCCGAGCTGGTCTCGCTGGCGCAGGACAAGGGCTGTGCCATCTTGCTGACCGATGATCCCGAGGAGTTTCTGCTGCGTTTGGCGCACACGTACCGTCTGGAGCTTGGCTGCCTGGTCGTTGGTATTACCGGTTCCATCGGCAAGACGACGACCAAGGACGTGCTCGCCGCCGTGCTCGCCAAGCGCTATCGTGTCTGGGCCACCAAGGGCAATTTCAATAACCTGATCGGCATGCCGCTCACGGTGCTTTCCGCTCCGGCCGATACCGAGGTCCTGGTGCTCGAGATGGGCATGAACCATTTCCACGAGATTGAGCGCCTGTCCCAGTCCGCCAATCCCAACCTTGCCATCGTGAGCAAGATTGGTACCTCTCATATCGGCATTTTGGGTAGCCGCGAGAACATCGCCCGCGCTAAGGCCGAGATTGTCCAGGGTATGTGCGCCGCCGGCGACTTCTTGCCGTTGCTGGTTTTGGGCGGCGAGGACGACTTTACACCGTTCATTCGCGATACGTTCGCCCAGCCTGCTGGTATCGACGTGATGCTGGCCGGCGTCTCGGACGATGATGAGGTCCGTGCTCGCGACATTCGTGTTGATGACGAGGGCCGTCCGGTCTTTACGCTCGATTTTGGTCAGGGCGAGACGATCGATACCATGCTTGCCATCCCCGGCGTACAGTCCGTTCCTAATGCCGTTAAGGCCGCCGCGGTTGCCTATCGCTTGGGCGTGACGCCCGAGCAGATAGATGTTGCCTTTAGGGGCCTCACGATCACCGGTCACCGCCAGGAGATCAAGCGCGCCAAGAGCGGTGCCCGCGTCATCGACGATTCCTATAACGCCAGCGCCGAATCCATGGCTGCTGGCCTCGATCTGCTGTGCTCGCTTTCGTGCACGGGGTCTCGCATGGCGATCCTGGGCGAGATGGGCGAGATGGGCGATGAGGCTCCTCGCATGCATGAGCTCGTGGGCGCCTATGCCGCCGCCAAGAAGCTCGACATGCTGGCGTGCGTGGGTGGTGAGCTGGCCCAGCTTATGGCCGATGCCGCGCGCATGATGGGTATGGACGAGGACCGCATCCAGGTGTTCTCTGATTATCGGCAGGTGCTCGACCGCATGGGCGGCGCGCTGGAAAAACATGATGTTGTACTGGTCAAGGGTTCCCGCTTTGTTGAGCTCGACCGCTTTGTGGAAGGTGTGTGCTAGCCCATGTTCGGCAATCCCTCGTATCCAACGTATCAGGCTTTTTTGGGGCTTGGCATCGCCGCTGCCATTGCGCTGCTGCTCATGCCGTGGTGGATCAAGCTGCTCAAGGTCGAGGGTATCGGCCAGCAGGTTCGTGCCGACGGCCCCAAGCGTCATTTGGTTAAGCAGGGAACGCCCACCATGGGTGGCGTTGTCATCCTCGTCGCGATTTCGCTGACCTGCCTGCTGATGGGCAAGCTCACCACCGAGCTCGTGCTCGTGCTGCTCGCTACGCTGGCGACCGGCGTGCTGGGCCTGATCGACGACCTGACCTCCGTTACGCATGGGCGCTCGCTCGGTCTGACGCCTCATGCCAAGATGATCGGCCTAACCATTATCTGTGTCACCTTTACGGTACTTGCCGTCAACTGGTGCGGCGTCGCCCCCGAGATTCGTTTTCCCGGCGGCCTGACGATTGACCTCGGTGTTCTTTCGACCACTATCTGCGGCCTTTCGTTCCCGTGGCTCTACATTGTCTTTTGCTGGCTCATGATCGCCGGTCTTTCTAATGCCGTGAACCTGACTGATGGCCTTGACGGTCTTGCTGGCGGCACCTCCATGATTGCCATGCTCGCCATGGCTGCCATGGCGTTTTTGCACGGAGACGTGAACCTGTCCATCTTCTGCACCGCGTGTGCCGGTGCCTGCTTGGGCTTTCTGTGGTTCAACTGCTATCCGGCGAGCATCTTTATGGGCGATACCGGCTCGCTTGCCCTGGGCGCCGCGTTTGCCTGCACGTCCATCATGACCAACACCGAGGTCGTTTCCCTCATCATCGGCGGCCTGTTTATCGTTGAGACCCTGTCAGTCATGATTCAGGTTGTCTACTTCCACTTTACGCACAAGCGCGTCTTCCTTATGGCGCCCATCCATCATCATTTCGAAAAGAAGGGCTGGGCCGAGACCAAGGTCGTCATCCGTTTTTGGATTATCGCTGCGGCCTTTGGTGCCGTTGGCCTTGCTTTGTTCTTCCAGTTGGGATAGTGGTCTTTCATGCCTCTTGCTGATGTCTTTAGCCTGCTCGTTTTGGGTCAGGGCAAATCCGGTCTCGATGTCGCCCGCTGGGCGCTGGCACATCCCGAGCGCGTAAGCGCCGTTACCGTGTATGGCGGCGGCACCTCTGAGCCCAATGACGCCACGCGTGCGCTCGAGGCTGCTGGTGCGTCGTTTGTCTATGGGACCGAACAGGTCGAGGGCGCCTATGACGTATGCGTGACGTGCCCGGGCATCTCGGAGTTCTCGGGCTTCTTTAAGGCCGGGCGCGAGCATGCCGCTCAGATTATGGGTGAGCCCGAGTTTGCCTATCGCCTGTCGCCCGATAACTGGATTGCCATTACGGGTACCAACGGCAAGACGACTACCACGTCGCTGACTGATTATCTGCTCAAGGCCGCCGGCGAGGCCAGCGTTGCTGTCGGCAACATCGGCGAGCCGCCGGTCAACGAGATTGACGGCCGAGCCCGCAACGAGTGGTTTGTGGCTGAGCTCTCGAGCTATCAGATTGCTACGACCGCCGAGCTCCACCCTCGCGTGGCGGTGCTGCTCAACATCACTCCCGACCACTTGGGCTGGCATAAGAGCCATAAGAACTATGCGCTTGCCAAGATCAAACTGTTTGACAATATGGTCGATGACGATCTGGCGGTTGTCGACGTCGAAGACGCCGGCATTCACGAGTTCGATGAGTACATTTACACGCCGGGTCGTCGCATCTGCAAGGTCGCTTTTGACGAGCCCGAGGGTCCAGACGCCGCCTTTGTGCGCGACGGCAAGATGGTCGTGCGCCTGAAGGGCGTCGAGACTCAGCTTGTCGCCCCGTCCGAACTCAAGATTTCGGGCCATCACAATGTTATCAATGCCCTGTGCGCTGCCACGGCTGCCCTGGCGGTCGGTGCCGATGTCGATGGTGTCTTCCGCGGTCTGGCCTCGTTCCAGCCGCTCGAGCACCGCGTGGAGCCGTGTGGCGAGATTGACGGCGTGCGCTACGTCAACGATTCCAAGGCGACCAACACCGATGCGGTCGAGAAGGCGCTGACGGCATTTCCCGATGACGACGTGATCTTGCTGCTCGGCGGCCACGATAAGGGCACGCCGCTCACGGACTTCGCGCGCGTTGTTATGGATAACGTACGCTCGGTCGTCTGCTTTGGCGATGCGCGCGAGCGTTTCACCGCCGCTATGGACGAGGCCGATGTCGATGGCGATGTGGATATCGCCCAGGCGGATGACCTGCGCGATGCCGTGGACGTCGCCCGTTCGCTGTCGAGCCGTGGCGACGTGATCTTACTTTCTCCTGCCTGCTCTTCGTTCGATGAGTTCTCGGGCTATGAGGAGCGCGGCCGCGTGTTTAAGGACTATGTGGCCCAGCTTGCCGCTGCGGCGAAATCGCAAATGGAATAGGGGTTGCCGGTGAGAGAGGAGAGCCCCCGACAAGGTATGAGGAGGCCCGACTCGGACCGTGCTTCCTCGCGGCGCAGCACACCGCGTTCCGGTCGCGGCGGGCAGACGTTTAGCGAACGCTATATTGCCGGCGTTCCCGCCCGTATCATGCGCCCCCGTTTGATATTCATGGCCTGCCTGTTTACCTTGGCGTGCTTTGGCCTGCTGATGGTGTACTCGGCGTCTTCGGTCGAGGCGCTGCACGAGAATGGCTCGGCGACGTTTTTTCTGGGTCGACAGGCCGCGTTTGCCGTGGTCGGTGTTCTGGCGCTGATTGCCATCGTGCGCGTTTTGCCGGACAGCTGGTTTGGGGAGGATGTGCTCAGGATCTTCCTCATCGGCATGATAGGGCTACTGCTTCTGGTGTTCTTGGTGGGCAGCGGCAGCCGTGGCGCCACGCGCTGGCTCAACATCGCCGGTATTCAGTTCCAGCCTTCCGAGTTTTTAAAGCCATTTGCCATTGCGTATTCGGCCATCATGCTTGATCGCTTCTTTTCGCCCGGTGGCAACATCAACGAATTCCTTCGCAAGATGGGCATCTACCTGGGCATTTCGCTCTTTCTGATCTTTATCCAGCCCGATTTCGGTACTGTCCTGATCATCCTGTTGACCCTCATGTGCATGGCGTTGTTTGCGGGTCTCGACCCCAGATTTATCATCGGCGTGCTAATCTTCGGCATTCTCGTGATCGTGATTGCACTTGTCGCAGAGCCGTACCGTATGGTGCGTATTCAGGTTGCCTTGAACCCTTGGGCCGACGAGTATGGTGACGGCTATCAGGCCACGCTTGCCATCATGGCCTTTGCCTCGGGCGGTCTGTTCGGCCGTGGCATCGGCAACTCAACCATGAAGTACTCGTATCTGCCCGAGGCGCACAACGACTACATCCTGGCCATCATTGGCGAGGAAGTCGGTTTTGTCGGAACCGTGCTGTTCTTCTTGGTGTTTGCGATGCTGATCTATTCGGCGTTTCGCATTGCCGAGCAGGCGACCGATCGTCGGGGCGCGCTTATGGCGTCTGGCTCCGCGGTCATTCTCGCGGTGCAGTTTTTGATTAACGCGTTGGGCATCCTCAACGTGTTTCCCATGACGGGCAAACCGTTGCCGTTTATTAGCTACGGCGGTTCGTCGATTATTGTGTCGCTCATGCTTGCCGGATTGATCCTGCGCGTTTCGTACGAGAGCGCCCGTCGCGATGAGTACGACCGTCGCCGCGAGAGCTTTGCCGTTATGGATGAGAGTACCGCCGGCGTGCCCCACGTGCGCGGCGAGCGATCTTCGCGTAACGGTTTTACCGTCCTGGATGGCTCTGCGACCGAGCCGGCAGTCCGCCCGCGTCAGCGAACGGCGCCGCAAGGTCGTCCTCAGCGCCCCAGCCCTCGCAACGCGGGCGGCGGATATAATCGAATCGATTTGAACTCGGACCCGTCGGCGCGTCTGCGCACCGACGACCAGGGACCGCGTGTACGAAGGGACTACCATGACCGATAAGATGACCGTTGCTATTGCAGCCGGCGGCACGGCAGGACACATCAACCCCGCGCTCGCCTTGGCCGAAGAGCTGCGTGATCGTGGCCACCACGTTGTGTTCGTGGGCCAGTCGCGCAAGCTCGAGGGTCGTCTGGTCCCCGAGGCTGGGTTTGATTTTGTGCCCATTACGGTCACTGGCTTCGACCGCTCCTGTCCTTGGACGGCGCTGACCTCGCTGTGGCGTGTCAACAAGGCCAAGCGTGCGCTCGCCAGTCATTTCTCAAAGGTCGGCAAGCCCGACGCTGCCATCGGTTTCGGTGCCTATGTCGAGGTTCCGCTGCTGGGGTGGTGCAAGGGCGCGGGCGTTCCGTATCTGCTGCATGAGCAGAACTCTGTTCCGGGCCTGGCCAACAAGATGATGAACTCCCACGCCGCCCGCGTGTGCATCTCGGTGCCGGCAGCGCGTTCGGTCTTTGAGCGCGAAGGTGACCCTGGCCACGTGCTCATGACAGGCAACCCCGTACGTCGCTCGGTAATCGAGGGCGATCGCGCTCGCGGCCGCAAAGCACTTGGCGTTCCCGAGGACGCTACGCTGCTGCTCGTCTTTGGCGGTTCACTTGGCGCCCAGCACCTCAACGAGCGCGTGGTTTCGCTCAAAAACGAGCTGCTTTCGCGCAAGAACCTCTATGTGTTGCATTCGACGGGTGCCGACGGCTTTGAGGAGACCGAGCGCGCTTTGGCGCTGACGCCCGAGGAGGCGAAGCGTTACCGCGTCCAGCCTTACATCGACAACATGGGCGATATGCTGGCTGCTGCCGATTTGGCGCTCTCGCGTTCGGGTGCATCGAGCGTGGCCGAGATTGCTGCGCTCGCCGTGCCCTCGGTGCTCGTGCCGTATCCGCATGCGACGGCCGACCACCAAACCACCAATGCCCGTTATCTAGTCGACGCCGGCGCCGGTGTGCTCTGCGCCGATGCCGATATCGACAGTTCTGCCTTTGCCGATGAGCTGCTGCACCTGGTCGATGACGCGGCGGCGCGCGACGCCATGCGTCAGGCGGCGCGTGGTCTGGCTCAAGATAGGGCCGCCGCTCTTCTGGCGGATGCGGTAGAGGGTTTGCGTTAGTTAGACGGGATATCGTCGGTCGCCCTCGCGCTGATGCGGTAGGTGCGGTACAGTTAACGGGTTACAGGCAGTGTTTACGCAAGGAGTACACGAGCACATGGCTGATTCCCAGACTGCAACCTCCGCGCCCGAGTTTAAGAGCGCCCACTTTATCGGTATCGGCGGCGCCGGCATGAGCGGCATCGCCCTCGTTCTGCACGAGCGCGGTTATGCCGTTACCGGCTCCGACCTTAAGACGTCACGTTATATCCGCCAGCTTACCCGCGCTGGTGTGAAGGTGCATGTGGGTCACGAGGCCGCCACGATCGACGAGGTCAAGCCCGACGTGGTTGTTGTCTCCACCGCTATTCCGGAGTCCAACCCTGAACTCGTGCGCGCTCGCGAGCTTGGTATTCCCGTGTGGCCCCGTGCCAAGATGCTCTCTGCTTTGGGCCACGGCTACACGACTGTCACTGTTGCCGGCACGCATGGCAAGACCACCACGTCTTCGATGTGTGCCACCATGCTCGACCGCATGGGTCTGGATCCGAGCTTCTTGATCGGTGGCATCGTCGAGGGCTATGACACGAACGGCAAGAACGGCTCGGGCGACTACTTTGTCGCCGAGGCCGACGAGTCCGACAGTTCCTTCCTGTTCCTGAACCCCAACGTAGTCATTGTGACCAACGTCGAGGCCGACCACCTCGATCACTACTCGGGTATCGAGGAGATCGAGGCGACTTTCGCCAAATTCATGAGCCTGGTGGGCGAGGACGGCACCGTCATCGTCTGCGGTGAGGACCCGCATCTGGTCGAGCTCGCCAAGTCGACGGGCCGTCACGTGCTTTCCTACGGCTTTGCCGAGAGCAACGACATCGTCTGCATGCACCCGGATGTTAAGGGCATCCAGAGTGACTTTATCGTTCGCTTTGAGGACGGCACTGAGCATGCTGTGGAGATCAAGAGCAATCCCGGTCGCCACAACATGCTCAACGCCACGGCGGTGCTCACCGTCGCCCATGTCCTGGGCCTTGACATCGACGCCGCCGCCAAGGCGCTCTCGAGCTTTGAGGGCGTCCGCCGTCGCTTTACCCACGTGGGCGATATCGATGGCATCACCGTGGTCGATGATTACGGCCATCACCCCACCGAGATCAAGGCGACGCTTGCTGCCGCTTCGTCGCTGGGCTACAAGCACGTCGACGTCGTGTTCCAGCCGCACCGCTATTCGCGCCTGCAGGCCCTGTGCGACGACTTTGCCGATGCATTTGCCAATGCCGATAAACTGCTGCTGATTGATGTGTTCTCGGCTGGCGAGATGCCCATTCCGGGTGTCACCTCTAAAATGCTCGCCGATACCGTGCGCGCCAAGCATCCTGGCAAGGAGGTCGTGTACTGCTCCAGTCGTCTTGAGCTTAATCAGGAGCTCGAGCAGATGGTGGGCGAGGGCGACCTGCTGCTCACCATGGGTGCCGGTGACGTTACGACCGTCGGTCCCGAGTTTATCGAGTATCTGACTGCCAAGAAAGACGCTTAAGTCTAATGGGTCTGTTTAACGCCGTCATGGCGCTCTCGGGCATGATCGACACGGATGTGATCGAGGACGAACGCCTTGCGCGTCATACGAGCTATCGTATCGGCGGCAAGGCCGACCTCTTTGTGACGTGCCATAGCTATCATGCCCTCCGCCGCGCCGTGGCGGTGCTCGATCGCGAGCAGGTGCCGTGGGTCATCATCGGCAAGGGCTCCAATCTGCTGGTTGCCGATGGCGGTTATCGCGGTGCCGTCATTTCGCTCGGACGTGAGTTTCAGCGCACGGTTGTTGCCGATGACGGTTGTACGCTGACGGTCGGTGCGGGCGTGATGTTTGCGCGCCTGGTCAACGATGCCCTGTCGCGTAGCCTCTCGGGCCTTGAGTTTGCCGTTGGCATCCCTGGTTCGGTCGGCGGTGCGATATCTATGAATGCCGGCACACGGACCGAGTGGATTGGCTCGCTGGTTGAGGATGTCGTAACGTTTGACCCGGCATCCGGTATCAAGCATTATGCGGGGTCCGAGATCACTTGGGGCTACCGCGAATGTAGCCTTCCCCGCAATGAGATCATCCTCGAGTGTGTGCTCAAGCTTAAACCGGCGCCCAAGGCCGACATTCGCGAGCGCATGGAGCGGTACCTGACGAGGCGCAAGCGTACACAGCCCATGGGTCGCGCATCCTGCGGGTCGGTCTTTCGCAACCCGCCTGATGCGAGTGTGGGCAAGCTTATCGAGGATTGTGGATTAAAGGGTTTTTCGATTGGCGGCGCGGAAGTTTCGCCCGTTCACGCTAATTTTATCGTTAATAACGGAACTGCCTCGGCCGATGACGTTGCCGCGGTTATCAGACATGTGCACGGAAAGGTGAGGGAGGCGTATGGCATCGAGCTCAGACCGGAAGTTAAATTCCTCGGCTTCTAGAGCATCGAAACCCACCTTCCGCCGCGCCGGAGGGCGTTCCGGCGCGCCTGCCAAACCTCAACGCAATACCGTCGCGCACTCTAAGTCTGTCGGGCATGCTCGACAGACCAGTCGTCCGGTCGTCGGCTCGCAGCTCGGTAATCGTCCGGCCGCAAAAAAGTCCTCGCGTCCCTCGGTGACGTCAAAGCCTGTTATGGGCGCCAAGCCTGCCCGTCCCATGGCAACTCCCAAGCCCTCGACGGGAACTAAAGCGGCGCGTCCGGGTCGCACGCTGGGCGCATCGAAACCGCGCTCGCTGACATCGGTGTCGGCTACCGCCAAGAAGCCTTCGGGTAAAAAAGGCGTCAACCTGTTGTCTTCACTTGGGGCGATGGCAAATAAAACATCAGACGCCGCTTCTGTCGTTGCAGGCAAAGGCAAAATCGTGGGCGGCGTTCTGGCCGTCTTGGCCGTGCTCGTCGTCGTTGCCATCGTGGTGGTCAACTCTGGATTGTTTACCGCCACTGATATTCAGATTCAAGGCAGCGAGCATGTGACGAAGCACGATGCTATCCAGCTGATCGATTTGCCCGAGGGAACGTCGCTTTTTAACGTCGATCCCGACCAGATTACCGAGGACCTCAAGCAGAACCCGTGGGTCTCGGGCGTGGATGTCCAGCGTCAGTTCCCGCATACGCTCATCATTACGCCTATGGAGCGCAAGGTCATCGCAATTGCCTATATCAGCTCCGATGACCTTGCCTGGGCCATCGGGGATGATGACACCTGGATCGCCCCGCTGTCGACGTCGGTCGAAGTGGACGACCAGGGCAACGTCATCACGACAGGGCAGGGCTCAGATACCCTGACCGGCATTGATGCTGCGCTGGCGCTCGCTAAGCACTATGGCGCGGTGTTGTTGACTGATGTCTCGGCGGATGTCGCTCCGGTTTCCGGCCAGGCGGTGAGCTCCAAGGCCGTTAAGGCCGGCTTGGATTATGTGCGTGGTTTTTCGAGCGAGTTCTTGGGACAAGTCAAGGATATTTCCACGCCTTCGGTCGAAGCCATCTCGGCAAACCTCAATAACGGCATTGAGGTGTCGCTGGGTGATTCGGACGATATCGCCAAGAAGGAACGCGTAGTCACCAAGTTGCTTTCGCAGGTAGAGGGCGTAACGTATATCAATGTGCGCTCTCCGGGCAACTACACATTTAGGAATGCTCCGACCTCGTAGCGCTGGTTGATGCTTTGTTGAGGGGCCATACCACGCCGTTTATCTGGTTTGTTTGGTTTTCACGGTCAATTATTTGACTGATACGTTCATAATGTGCAACCATAATACGGTTTACCTTTGCATTTACTTTCAACCTGAAGGTTAATGTGCGCAGGGGTCGACCCATGCTATGGCTATAACCTTTGTTCGGAGGACCGACATGCACGAGACAGAGATCAACAACTACCTTGCCGTCATTAAGGTGGTCGGCGTCGGCGGCGGCGGTACCAACGCGGTCAATCGAATGATCGAAGAGGGCATCCGCGGCGTCGAGTTTGTTGCCATCAACACCGATGCTCAGGCACTCGCGATCTCTGATGCCGATATCAAGGTGCACATCGGCACCGACCTTACCCGCGGTCTGGGCGCCGGCGCCAACCCCGAGGTTGGCCGCAAGGCTGCCGATGAGTCCCGCGACGACATTGCCGAGGCGCTTGCTGGCGCCGACATGGTGTTCATCACCTGCGGCGAGGGCGGTGGCACCGGTACCGGCGCTGCTCCCATCGTTGCCGATATCGCGATGAACGAGGTCGGCGCACTGACCGTCGCCGTCGTGACCAAGCCCTTCACCTTCGAGGGCCGCAAGCGCAAGAAGAGCGCCGAGGAGGGCATCAAGACCCTCTCCGATTGCGTTGACACCATGATCGTCATCCCCAACGATAAGCTGCTCGACATCGCCGAGAAGAAGACTACCATGCTCGAGGCCTTCGCGATTGCCGATGGCGTCCTTTCCCAGGGCACCCAGGGCATCACCGACCTCATCACCGTCCCCGGTATCATCAACCTGGACTTCGCCGATGTTAAAACCATCATGAAGCAGGCCGGTACCGCCATGATGGGTATCGGTACCTCTTCTGGGGATACCCGTGCCGTCGACGCTGCCCAGCAGGCCATCTCCAGCCCGCTGCTCGAGAGCTCCATCGATGGTGCCACACGCGTGCTGCTCTCCATCGCCGGTTCCAAGGACCTGGGCATCCAGGAGATCAGCGACGCCGCCGACGTTGTCGCCAACGCCGTCGACCCCGAGGCCAACATCATCTTCGGTACCGTTGTCGACGAGTCCCTGGGCGATCAGGTGCGTATCACCGTCATCGCTACGGGCTTCTCCGACTCCAACGTCAACCGTCAGGACGAGCTCTTTGCTGCTCAGCAGTCTCAGAGCAAGGCCGCTGCCTCCGTTGAGCCGCAGCGCACCGCTCCGGCCACCGGCCCGGCTCAGGCCGCTCCGACCCGCAACGTCGGTGGCACCGAGCTTCCTAACTTCGGCAACGATCAGTTCGAGCTTCCCGACTTCCTGAAGCGCGGTAGCTTCTAAGTCGTTCTTTGCATTGTTGTGCACAGGGGCGTGTCCGTATGGACGCGCCCTTTTTATTTCGACTTTGTAAACTAGAACCTCCAATCTCTTTACGTTCCCTTTACGATTGCCTCCAGCGCAGCAGGTATCCTTTTAGAGAAGTATGACAGCCGTATAAACGCGGGCTGTAGCGGCGATGCCGCGGTACTTGTGTTATTAGGAGGCTTTAGTATGGCAGCACGTGCGGACAACGTTTCGCGTGTCGACCATGATGGAGTTACGTTGGTAGAGGGCGCGACGCACGATGTTCGTTTTGCCTTTACCGAGCGCACCGGTGGCGTTTCCGAAGATGCGTACTCCTCGCTCAATCTGGGCTCGCATGTAGGCGATGACCCCTTTGCCGTTCAAGAAAATCGCCGTCGAGCGCTCGAAGCCATGGGCGCCGCCGAGTGCGAGCATAATCTGCTCGTGCCCAATCAAGTACATGGTGACCATGTCGTGACGGTGACCTCGAATGGCGCCGATGATCTCGAGAACATTCGCGAACAGATTGCAGAGGGCTGCGATGCCATCGTCTGTACGGCCCATGAGGTGCCCGTGATGCTCTGCTTTGCCGATTGTGTTCCCGTGGTGCTGGTGGCTCCCAACGGCTTTGCCGTGGTGCATTCTGGCTGGAAGGGCACGATTGCGCGCATTTCCGCCAAGGCCAGCCAAGCACTCTGCGAGGCGGCTGACTGCACGCCGGAGGACATCTCTGCCTATATTGGGCCCCATATCCTGGGTGACGAGTATGAGGTGTCCCAAGAACTTATGGATCGCTTTGCCGCCGAGTTCGCGTGCATCGATGCTACCGCTTCCCGTATGCTCGATCTTTCCGCCGCCATTCGCGAGGCGCTGGTGGATGCCGGTGTCGATGTTAATGGCATTGTGGACACCAAACTTTCCACCGTGCGTCAAAACGACCGCTTTTATTCCTATCGCAACGAGGGCGGGACCTGTGGGCGCCATGCTGCGATCGGCGTGATGCTATGAGAAAGATCGCATCGGTCCTGAGCGCGGCAGTGCTCACGCTCACGCTGTGCGCCTGCTCCTCGGGATCTTCTACCTCTTCCATCACCGTTGCCGGCTCTACGACGTGCCTTCCCATTGCCGAGATCGCGGCCGAGGGCTTTAAAGAGGAGACCGGCATCGACGTGCTCGTCTCTGGCCTTGGTTCCTCTGCGGGCATCGAAGCCGTTAGCGCCGGCACCGCCGACATCGCTAGCTCGTCTCGTGGCCTCAATGCCGACGAGCAGGATTTGGGCCTGACCCCAATCGTTATCGCGCACGACGGCATTGCAGTCATCGTGAACGACGACAACCCGGTCGATAATCTCTCGACCGAGCAGCTCCGCGATATTTACGCCGGCAAGATCACCAACTGGAAAGAAGTCGGCGGAGAGGACCTGAAGATTCAGGTTATCAACCGCGACGAGGCGTCCGGCACGCGTGAGGCCTTCCGCACTATCGTGATGGACGGCACGCCATTCGATCGCCGCTCGGCTGTTCTTTCGGGCACGGGCCAGGTGCGCGATGTCGTGTCTCGCTCGCGTGGCGCCATTGGCTACATCTCGCTGGGTTTTGTCGAGAGCCTCAACGCCAAGACCTCGGTCAAGGCCGTTTCGGTCAACCATGTCGAGGCATCCGAGAAGACGGTCGCAAGTGGCGGCTATCCCATCTCGCGTGACCTTTACTTCTTTGTGAAGGGGACGCCTTCGCAGCAGGCGCAGGATTACATCGACTATGTGACGTCCGAAAAGATGGACAAGCAGATTCGCGAGGCGGGCTTTATTCCCGTCACCAACGACGGAAAGGGGAGTGAGTAGCGTGGAAGCACAGGAAACCCCCCAGATTGAGCAGGAGACCCGGGTGCCCAAAAAGCGTGAGTTGGCGTTGGTGTCGCGCAGCACCTACCTTAAGGAGAAGGCGCTGCAGTGGATCTTCTTTGCCTGCGCGTTCTTGGCGGTCGTCACCGTCATCCTGATTTTTGTCTTTACCACGTACTCGGCGCTGCCGGTCTTTACCGACATCGGCCTGGCGGACTTCTTTAGCTTTACATGGGCACCCTCTGAGGGCCACTACGGCATTATGTCGCTGCTGGCGGGTTCTGGTCTGGTGACTGTCGGTGCGCTCGCCATGGGTGTGCCCCTGGGTGTGGGCACGGCTGTGTATCTGGTCGAGATCGCCAGCAAGCGCGTGCGCAGGCTCATCAGCCCCGCCGTCGACCTGCTGGCGGGCATCCCCTCCATCATCTACGGCTTCTTTGGCATGGTCATCATCCGTCCGTTTATCGCGCAGCTGACCGGCGGTCTTGGCTTTGGCGCGCTGACGGCGTGGTTCGTGCTCGCCATCATGATCGTTCCCACCATCACCACGCTCACCATCGATGCCCTCAATTCCATTCCCATGGGCATTCGCGAGGCATCCTATGCCATGGGTGCCACCAAGTGGCAGACCATCTACAAAGTCGTGCTGCCGGCCGCCAAGCTGGGCATTGTGGACGCCATCGTTTTGGGTATGGGTCGCGCCATCGGTGAGACCATGGCCGTGCTGATGGTCGTGGGCAACGCCCCGGTCATTCCGGATAGCATCTCGAGCCCTATCTCAACGCTCACGAGTCAGATTGCGCTCGATATGAGTTATTCCTCGGGCCTGCACCGCTCGGCTCTGTTTGGCATGGGCGTTGTCCTGTTTATCATCTCCGCTGCACTGGTGGGTATCGTCCGCCTGATTTCCAAGAAGAGGGGGTAGGCTATGTCCGATTCCGTTGACACGATGGTCGATACGACCTCGTCGCGCGAGCGCATCAAGCGTGCCCTTTCCCATGGCAAGAAGGGCCGCATCAACAAGGACCTCTCCAACAAGATCATGCTCGGCGTGTTTCGCGCCGCGGCCTATATCACCACGCTGGTGCTGATCGCCATCATCGCCTACGTGGTCATCAACGGCCTGCCGCATATCTCGCTCGACTTTATCTTCGGCTGGCCGCAGGGCGTCAACGCCGAAGGCGGCATTTGGCCCACGATCGTCTCGACCGTCTACGTGACGGCGCTCGCCATGCTCATCTGCACGCCGGTTGCCGTCCTGGCTGCGGTCTATCTGGCCGAATACGCCAAGCAGGGCAAGATTGTCGACATCATTCGCTATGCTGCCGATGCCCTGGCCTCGGTACCCTCCATCGTTATGGGCCTCTTTGGCTACGCCCTGTTTGTCGAGGCTATGGGTCTGGGCCTTTCGATGGTCTCGGCCGCCCTGGCGCTGGCACTTCTGATGCTGCCCATCGTCATGCGCACCACCGAGGAGGCAATCCGCGCCGTTCCGCGCTATATCCGTTGGGGTGCATATGGCCTGGGCGCCACCAAGTGGCAGGTCGTCTCCAAGGTCGTGCTTCCTTCGGCTTTTGGTCGCATCGCCACCGGCATCGTCCTTGCCATCGGCCGCGCCATCGGCGAGACCGCCGTGGTGCTCTACACCATGGGTCAGGCCATTAACCTGCCTATTTCGCCGCTCGATTCCGGTCGTCCCATGACCGTTCACCTTTATCTGCTTGCCAACGACGGCATCAACATGAACGCAGCCTACGGCACCGCGCTTTTGCTGATGGCGATTATTCTGGCCTTCAACCTGTTTGCGCGTTATCTGTCGCGCAAACGCCGCTAGTTAAGGAGTCCCATGTCCGTCTATCAGTCCGCTCCCACGCTGGAGCAAGCGGCCATCACGGCCAAGGATTTCAACTTTTGGTACGGTGACTTTCATGCGCTGACGGGGCTCGACCTCAACATCGCCAAAAACGCCATCACCTCGTTTATCGGTCCTTCGGGCTGCGGCAAATCGACGTTTTTGCGCTGCATCAACCGTATGAACGACCTGATCGAGGGCACCCGCGTCGAGGGCACCATGACGCTCGACGGCAACGATATCTATGCCGAGGGCGTCGACCCGGTCGACCTTCGCCGCCGCGTGGGCATGATTTTTCAGCAGCCCAACCCGTTCCCCAAATCCATCTACGAGAATGTCGCTTTTGGCCCTCGTCTGCAGGGCGTGACTAGCAAAAGCGACCTCGATGACATCGTGGAAGAATCGCTCAAGCGCGCCAACCTCTGGAAAGAGGTATCCAATCAGCTCAACAAGGATGGTTTGGCGCTCTCGGGCGGTCAGCAGCAGCGTCTGTGCATCGCGCGTGTGCTTGCGGTGCAGCCCGATGTCCTGCTGATGGACGAGCCCTGCTCCGCCATCGACCCCACATCCGTCTCTAAGGTCGAGGATCTGATGGCCGAGCTGGCGCCCGAGATGACGATCATCATCGTCACGCATTCTATGCAGCAGGCCGCTCGCATTAGCGACTACACCGCATTTTTCTTGCAGGAAGTTGCCGGCGAGCCCGCCACGCTCATCGAGTATGGTCAAACCGACGCGATCTTCACCAGCCCGGTGGATTCGCGGACGGAAGACTATATCACCGGCCGCTTTGGCTGATCGGTGCGACTAGTCCCAAACCGATCGGACCTGGTCCGGTGCGTATTCACTGTGCGGGCGGCATGACCGCACCCAACTGATTGGAGTGAACCATGCGCAAACTGTTTTCCCGTCAGCTCATCGAGGCCCGTCACGAGATGCTGAGCATCTACGAGGCTGTTGACCTGGCGCTTCACGACACCGTGAAGGCCTACGCGACCGACGATCGCAAACTCGCCACCAAGACCAAGAAGCGCACGCTTTCGATTGACGCCCGTTGCGCCAACTTGGAGGCCGTGTGCTACAACCTGATCGCTACGCAGTCGCCGGTCGCCTCCGACTTCCGCTTGCTGCAGACAATCATCTACGTCGACTTTAACCTGCAGCGCATGACCGATAAGGTTCGCCAGATCTGCCGTGCCACGCGTCATATGATCAAGGCCGACATCTCGCTGCCCAAGGAGCTTGTCGGTACGGTCGAGGCCGAGGCTGAGGCCGTCTACCAGGTGCTGGGCTCTTCGCTTTCTGCGCTTGTCACCAATGACATGTCCATCATCTGCAACCTGGCCGTCGAGGACGAGCCGGTGCATGCGGCGTACGAGAAGTTCTTCCGCACCTTTAACCGCATGGACACGGGCGATTTTATGGACGACGACAGCAACTATGACGATCTGCGCCGCGCCATTATGGTTTCGCGCTACCTCGATCGTATCGCCTCGATTTCCATCGATGCTGCCTGCCGTCTGACCTTCCTTTTGACCGGACAGCGCATGACTGCCGGCGATATCGCCCGCACGGACGAGGATGAGCTTGAGAGCATGCGCGTGCCTTCGGGCGAGGGTGTCATCATGAGGCCCGCCGTCGACGCGCGTTTTGTTGCCAAGGTGCCCGCTAACGAGGTGAGCGAGGGTCTTCGCTATCTGCTTGAGCACCTTGAGGACGAGGACGACGCCGAGGACGACGAGGAGTAGGGTGGCCTCGTTCGTCGAAAGATTGTAAATACCTAAGTGAGCGCGGCCTTGCACATGCGAGGCCGCGCTCTTGCGTTAGCATGGGACTACTTGTTTGGCTGTCAGCGGAGGCGATTGGCAATGGATAACTATTTGGACTTGATGCGCGCTCGCCGCGAGCAGATTCTGGAGCGTTTTTATGCGGCACTCGATCGCGCGGGCCGTCCCCACGATGCCGCGCGCCTGATTGCCGTCTCCAAGACTGTTGGCGTCGATGAGACCGTTGCCGCTATTCAGGCAGGGTATCGCCATTTTGCCGAGAACCGCCCGCAGGAGCTCGTTCGCAAGCTTGCGGGCCTCGCAGAGCATCCGGAACTACCCGAGGTGTGCTTCGATATGATCGGCAACCTGCAGACCAACAAGATCAATGCGGTTCTGGGCTCGGCCGAGCTGATTCATTCGGTGGGATCGCTGCATTTGGCTCAGGCTATCTCGAGCCGTGCGGTCCGCAAGATTGAGGCGGGCGAGCTCTCCGGCCCCCAGCGCGTGCTGATCGAGGTCAATGTGAGCGGCGAGGAGTCCAAGGGCGGCTTTTCGCCCGACGAGGTCCGAGACGCCGCAGGTGAGCTTGCGGAGCTTGAGGGAATTTGTGTGCAGGGCCTTATGACTATGGCACCACGGGGTAATAAAGATGTGGCGCGCCGCACCTTTGCCGGACTTCGCGAGCTAAGGGATGAGCTTGAGGCGACGCACTCCGACCTGAGCCTGCCCGAACTTTCCTGTGGCATGAGCGAGGACTTTGAGCCTGCCCTTGAGGAAGGCTCTACGCTCGTTCGCCTGGGCAGGGTAGTATTTAGCCCGGAGTTTGCAGTAAAATAAGGCTCTGAAGTGCGCACTGATTATCAGAGCGCCTGCACTAAACCGCGAGAGGACACAACCATGGGCTTCCTTGACGAGATTAAAAATAAAATGCACCTGGGCGGCCAGCAGGGTTACGACCAGGGTTATGGTCAGGACGACGACTACGGCTACGATGATGGCTATGACGACGGCTACCAGAACAACGGTTACAGCGGTGCCTCGGGCGAGGGCTTCTACACCCAGGATGAGCCGAGCAACGGCCTGTTGGGTCAGACGCGCCGCGGCGAGGCCGAGTCGGTGGCCGTATACACGCGCTCCGGCCAGCTGGTCGGTGACGATTCTCGCCACGCTACGACCTACAACCCGCCATCGCGCTCGCAGGAGACGGTTGCGGGCGGTTATCGTCCCGGTGCCTACGACACGCCGTCGAGCTACGCCGAGAGTACACGTGCCCGCGCTGCTGCCCCCGCACCTGCTCCCTCACCGAGCGATGCCTCGGCGTATGCGAGCAACATCATCAACGCTACGCCGCAGCTGCCGGCCTATGTCCTGCGCCCCGAGAGCTATGACGACGTGGAGACCGTGGTGCGCCGCGTGCGCACCAAGCAGCCTGTCGCGCTGATTTTTGTGGGCGTTCGTACCGAGGTCGCCAAGCGCGTCCTGGACTTCTCTTACGGCTTTGCCTGCGGTCTGGGTGCCACCGTCAAAGAGGTGGGCGATCGCGTGTTTATGGTGCTGCCCGCCGGTTGCGAGGTCAAGGATTCGGACCTCAAGAAGCTCCGTGCCGACGGCTACCTTAAGTAAAGACAAGACGAGGAGATTCTCATCAACATCTACACCATTGTCCAGCTGGTCAATACGCTGTTCAACTTTTACTCCACGCTCATCGTGGTCTACTGTCTTATGACGTGGATCCCTATGAAGCAGGGTGGATTGCTGCAGGATATCGCCGCTGTTCTCGATAGCGTGTGCGGCCCGTGGCTCAATTTGTTCCGCCGGTTTATCCCGCCCATGGGCGGCGTCGATTTTTCACCGGTCGTTGCGATTATTGCGTTGCAGTTGGTGCAGAAGCTGGTTCTGCAACTTCTTATAGGTATACTCATATAAAACTGGCTTAGTAACTCACGTCGGGCGCAAGGCGCCAAGGCGAAGATAAAGGAGAACTTGTTATGGCTATTACCCCTGCTGACATTCAGGCTCAGACCTTCTCTGAGGCCAAGCGCGGCTACGATCCCGCCGAGGTCGACGTCTTCCTGGAGACCCTGTCCTCTGAGGTCGATGCCATGCTCGCCAAGATCGTCGATCTTAAGGGTCGTCTGACCGCCACCGAGCAGCAGCTCGCCGATACGCAGGCCCAGCTTGCTCAGGCTCAGGACGCTGCCGCACAGGCCGTTCCCGCCGCCCCTGTGGCCGCTCCTGCACCCGACTTCTCCGCTCAGGAGCGCCAGATTTCCGCTGCCCTGATTGCTGCCCAGCAGACCGCCGAGGGCATCGTCAACGATGCCAACGAGAACGCCGACCGCATCCGCAACGAGGCCGACGCCAAGGCCCGCGAGGTCATCCGCCAGGCCCTGACCGAGAAGCAGGCCGAGCTTGAGGAGATCGACCGTCTTAAGGCTTCCCGTGAGGAGTTCAAGGCCGAGTACCTCAAGCTCATCCAGCACTTCATGGACGATGCTCAGAACTCCTTCCCGTCCGATCTCATGGCTTCCACGCCGGTTGGTTCCGCCGCTTCTCCGGCTGTGACCGTTCCTGCTGCCGAGCCGCTGCCCGTCGCCGAGCCGGTTATCCCCGTTGCCGATCCCTTCGCACCGATCGACAACTTCGCCGCCGACGACCTGGACTAGCGCCAAAACTACAATCTAGTGTCCTTAAGAGGAGCTCGCACTTGCGGGCTCCTTTTTGTGGCTGTAAACGGGCTGGAAAACAAAACGCCGAGCCTTGCGCGCGATGGCGCAGAGCTCGGCGGACGGGCTGGAGGTCAAAGGTAGATGTTAAGGCAGGTCCCAATAATCTACTTAAGGATGAAGTCAGAGAGGGGAATGGTGCGGGCCTCGCGATGCTCGGGGTCGGCGATATGGTCGGCGGGATAGCCGCAGACGAGCATGTGATAGGGATAGACGCCCTCGGGCAGGTTGAACTGCTCCTGTGCCACCTCGGGCTTAAAATGGCATACCCAGCACGTTCCCAGGCCCTGCTCGGTGGCCTCCATCATCATATGATCACACACGATGGACGTATCGATTTCACTGGAATTCATCTTGTCATACGGGCGCACCCAAGCATCATCGGTAACGCTGCAAATAAGGAAGACAAGCGGAGCCCCAAAGATAGATCCATCACGAGCAAACCGAGGCTGACAAGCAGCAGCCTTCTCCAGAAGCTCAGGCGTATCCAACACCATCACACGGGTTGGATGATTATTACAAGCAGAAGGAGCAATACGCCCAGCCTCAACAATGGCATCCACTACAGCCTGCTCCACAGCCCGATCTTCAAACTCACGACAAGAATACCGACCCCGAGCCAGATCCAAATAAGACATACAAGCCCTCCAACAATTAAAAATCAAACAAACCCAAAGTAACCCAAACAGTACCCAAAGCAGCAATCAGCCAATCGCTCATCGAATACCAAAGTAAAACCCCGAGCAATCAAGGGCCATCACAGCAAAGGCCCCACCACGCTCAACCCCTCAGCCAAAGTTCCCAATGGTGGTACATAAGGGAGCGGGCCCGACCACTAATAACCTTTTGAACGACTCTGCTTGCAGCCGGAGTGAAAAAGGTTATTAGTGGCCGGGCCCGCGACCGGTGGGACATGTACCCCCAATTAACTGTTCTTCATGACAATCGAATCCACAACATCGGCCACATTCTCACAGCAGTCAGCGCAGTACTCCAGGAAGGCGTACACGTCACGCCAAGCGATGACCTCGAGCGGATCCTTGCCGTTGACATGCAGGTTGCGCATAGCGTTGATGTAGAGCTCGTCGGCCTCGGACTCGATCGTGTTGATCTGGATGACGAGCTCGCGCAGGGTCTTGGACTTGCGGTAGTTGGGCAGCTCGACCATCAGGTCCTTCATGGCGCGACAGGCGTCGGTCACCTTGTGGGCGATCACGATGGCATCGGGATGGATGCTCTGGATGTTGGTGAAGTAGACGCGCTGCACGACGCCCTCGATACGGTCGAGCACGGTGTCGAGCGAGCAGCTCATCAGGTCCAGGTCCTCGCGCTCAAGCGGGGTGATAAAGGCCGTGAGCAGGGCGTCTTCAAGCTCATGGTGCTTCTTGTCGGCCGCGTGCTCAATCGCGTGCATCTTGTCGAGCATATCGTGAATCTTCGCGGGATCGAAGTTCTCAAAAATCTTGGTGAGCAGCTCGGCAGCCTGTACGGCAAGATCGGCGCAAGCGACGTAGTTGTCAAAGTAGAACGAATCGGGTTTCTTTGCCATGGGTGGGTCCTTTCGAGGCGAAGACGGGTGGGCGAAGTATTGCGGTCCAGATGGACGCTCGGTTTGACTAGATGAACATCATGAACAGCTTGGCCATGACAAAGCTGATGAGTCCGCAGGCGGGGAAGGTGAAGAACCAGGTGAACATCATGTCCTTGACCACGCCGAAGTTGATGGCCGAAAGGCGCTTGACGGCGCCGACGCCCATGATGGCGCAGGTCTTGATGTGGGTGGAGGACACAGGGATACCGGTAAGGGTGGCAAGCAGCAGATTCGCGGCGCCTGCGAGGTCGGCGGAGAAGCCCTGATACTTCTCCAGCTTGACCATGCTCTGGCCGACGGACTTGATGATGCGCTCGCCGCCCACGCTGGTGCCGACACCCATGGTGGCCGAGCACAGCAGCATAATCCAGATGGGGATGCCGGCATCGCCGACGCTCGTCTGGCCGTTGGCGAAGGCAACACCTAAAAAGAGCACGCCGATGAACTTCTGTCCATCCTGCGCGCCGTGCATAAAGCTCATGGCCGCGGCACTCGCGATCTGAGCGTATTTAAAGAAGACGTTGGCACGTCGCCTGTTGGCGGCGGCAAACAGAATCGAGACGAGTTTGCACAGAATCCAGCCCATGACAAAGCCCAGACCGATGGAGAGCGCCAGGCCGTAGATGACCTTCATCCACTCGTGGACGTTGACGCTGCTCGCGCCGCCGAGGGCGATAGCGGCACCGGTCAGGCCGGCGATAAGGCTGTGACTTTGCGAGGTGGGGATGCCAAAACGCGACGCCGTGGCACCGTAGACGACGATGGAGAACAGCGCCGCGCACAGACAGGCAAGCGCCATGGTGCTGTTTCCGCCAAAGTCGACGATATGTGAAATGGTGTTGGCGACGCTCGCGTTAAAGTGCGTCATGATGAGCACGCCGAGGAAGTTGAATGCGGCGCTCATGAGAATGGCGGCGCGGGCGGGCATGCAACGCGTAGTGACGCAGGTCGCGATGGCGTTGGGCGCGTCGGTCCATCCGTTGACGAAGATGGCGCCGAGCGCGAGAATCACGGTGACGGCAAGGACTGGGTTCGACACAATTTGGCCGAGGAAGGTTGAGAACGTTACGTCCATATATGGGCTTTCTCGAAGTTTGCAGACACGTTACAAAAACATGATAAATCGTATCACCTCCTGCGGGTTTCTTTACCGAGTTCTGATGGGAGAAGTGAATTTTTTGGCACTAAAATTGAATATAAGCCCTGTTGACCGCGGGTATTCTTTTTGCTAACACGCCATGAGGACACGCGTGCGCGCCCCAACACCCCAAAACCACAGTCTGTTCGCTTTACAACATGCAAACACGCGTTCGATAATAGGGGGCATGGAATATCGACAGACAGACGGCAAAACTCGGCGCGTGCACAAGCAGTATGTGGACGTCGTGGCTCGCATCCTCGCGGGCGGACAGGTCGTGCCGGTCACCGTCTGCTGGGTCGACGGCCGTTGTTTTACGATCGACGAAATTATCTCGACAACCGGGTTTGGCTTAACGGTCCACGGCATCCGTACGTCAACGTATAAGGTGCGTTTTGGCGGGCACGCGACCGAGTTGTATCTGGAGGACCAGACGCGCGAGCGGGCGGACGGCTCGCAGGCGCACGTGATGCGTTGGTGGGTCTGGGCCTTTGATCGTACGCTTGAGGGCGAGCACCGTAGGTAAGGACGTGCGGCATTCGGGTACAATGGCAGGAATCTTGTCACCTACGGCGCTGTCGTGCGCTTTTTGAAAGGACGTAGTATGAACGATATCCAGGGCTATCAGAACGGCCCCATCGAGACCGGCGCAAGTCGCGCCAAGGAGATGTCGCCGCGTGCGTACAATCTTGCCATGTCTGCCCTCATCTTCTTGGGCTTTTGCGCCATGGGCGCCGGTGCTTACTTTACGAGCACCATGGCGTTTGCCCGCATGATGATGAGCGGCGCTGCCCTGCCACTGGTCTTTGGCTCGTTTATCCTGACTATTGTCGGCATCGTCATGATGTCTGTTGCTGCCAGCAAACAGTCCGTGGGCCTGTCGCTCACGGGTTACGTAATCTTTGCGAGCACCTTTGGCCTGACCGCGTCGTTTGGCCTTGCAAACTACGACCTGCCCACCATCAACACCGCCTTTATCGCCACCGCTGCCATCACCTTTGTCTTCGGTGCGCTGGGCGTGACCTTCCCCAAGTTCTTCCAGCGTGTGTACGGCATCGGCTTTGGCATTCTGCTCGCCACGATTCTGGTCGAGATCGTGCTGATGTTCATGGGCGTCTCGCAGTCCATCACCGATCTGATCGTGATCGTGGTGTTCGCCGGGTTTATTGGCTACGACACCTATGTTGCCACGACGGTGCCGCCCACGCTGCCCAATGCGGTGCTCATGGCGTCCAACCTGTTCGTGGACATTATCAACGTGTTCCTGCGCATCCTGAACATTCTCGGTCGTCGCGACTAGCGCGGCATTGCGACGCTTCCTACCGGACACGGTAAAACGATACGAAAGGCGGTCCTTCGGGGCCGTCTTTTTTGTGCGTGGCGGGGTATCATGGATGGGAAAAAGCCGATAGCGGCAGCGACAGGAAAGGTGGCCACGTATGGCAGATGTCGACAACAGGAACCGTAACCGCAGGTCTAACCGAGCGGGTCAGCCCAATCCCAAGCGCGAGGCGCGTGCCAAGGCCGCCGAGCGCCATGTGGCAGCTGTGTCCGAGGCCTGCGCCAAGGACATCGAGCGTTCGCTTGCCGGCGTGTGCGAGTTCGATGGTATGCCTGCCGGTTTTGTCGCGGCGATGAAGGCCAAGGCCCAGAAGGCGGCGGCTGCTGAGGAGCAGGCTGCCGAGGCTGTGGAGGCTGACGCTGCCGAGGTAGAGGCTGCTGAGGTGGAGACCGCGGTCGAGCCCGAGGTGGCGCTCGAGCCCACCGAGTCGGCCGACGAGGCTGAGTCCGCGCCCGCGGAGGAGGCTGCTCCGGCCCTGCCCGAGGTCACTGTGCTTGATGCCTCCGCCACGCAGGCAATCCTCGATAACGGCCGCGGCTATGCGCAGTTCTGCGATATGGCCGTGCTTGCCTTTGCCTCGTTTACCAATCCGGGCGGCGGCTATATCCAGGGCTACCTGGGCCAGGAGGCGACGCTCTGCGCAGATTCGTATCTGTACAACGTACTCGACAAGCAGCGTAAGTGGTACGGTGAGAACCGTCGCCGCAACATCAACTGCGAGCTGTACCGCAACCGTGCGCTGGTGGTGCCCGCGGTGCGCTTCGACCGCAACCATGTGCACGCCTATGCCGACGTAATCGTTGCCGCCGCGCCCAACGCCAAGCGTGCTCGCCAGGAGTATCGCGTGAGCGACGATGCCTTGCTTGACGCTCTGCGCGATCGCATCCGCTTTGTGCTTGCCATCTGCGACGAGCTGGGTCGCGAGAAGCTCGTACTGGGTGCTTGGGGCTGCGACAACAACGGCTTTGACGCCGAGGCCGTGGCCGAGCTCTTCCGCGAGGAGCTCGCATCGGGCGACTTTAAGGTCAAGCAGGTGTTCTTTGCCGTGCCTTCTACGCGCTGGGATGAGGACTTCGCCAAGTTCGAGCACGTGCTGGCAAGCTTCCCCGAGCGTAACGAGGAGTCCTATGCCCAGGTTGCCGCACGCGCTGCGGCTGCTCGCGCCGCCGAGCAGGCCCAGGCTGCCGCCGAGGACGATGAGGACGATGACGATTGGCGCAAGTACCTGTAATCGGTACGTGCCGACAGATGGGCCGAGCCGGCGGGAGGGCTGCTCTCGTCGGCTTTTTATTGAGTGGGGAGCTTACGATGAAAAACGTTCTGTGCTTTGGTGACAGCAATACCTATGGCTATGATCCGGCTGGTATGCGCGATGGCACCGCGGTGCGCTATGCGCAGGATGTGCGCTGGTGCGGCGTGGCGCAGCGTGACCTGGGCGAGGGCTGGCATGTGATTGAGGAGGGGCTCAACGGCCGCACGACGGTGCGCGACGATATGTGCCATCTGGACACTAACCTTAACGGTGTTCGCGCGCTTCCGATGCTGCTCGAGGCCCATAAGCCACTGGACGCCATTGCGATCATGCTGGGCACCAACGACTGTAAGACGGTCTTTAACGTGACGGCTTCCGATATCGCTCGTGGCGCCATGGCGCTGATTCGCGCCGTCCGCGCGTTTCCGTGGACCGACGCTGCGCCTTGTCCGCGCATTCTGCTGATGGCTCCTATCAAGATCAAGCCGCAGATCGCCGATGTGTATATGACCGACTTTGACGAGCATTCCGTCGAGGCCTCGGAGCATTTTGGCGAGTACTATGCGCACGTGGCCGAGCAGTTTGGCTGCGACTTTTTGAATGCCGCCGATTTTGCCGAGCCGGGCGATATCGACTATCTGCATATGATGCCCGAAAGCCACGAGAGCCTGGGGCACGCCGTGGCAGCCAAGCTCAAAGAGATGCTCGGTGAGTAGCACGGCCCCAAACCACCACAAAGGTACCCTTGCGGTGGCTTGTTTCGTTTGTTTGTCTTGATCTGTAACAGTTTTAAGGCCGAAAACGGGCTAGATGTTACAGATTGAGATTATTTAGGGCGATATCGGTCGTTTGTCTCGATCTGTAACATCTAGGGTCGATTTTGCCGAGTTACTGTTACAGGTCGAGATTATCTTCTCAGCGGAATTTGAATATCTCGATCTGTAACAGGTGGGCCGAAAAATGGGCTCTAACTGTTACAGATCGAGATGTTTGTGGGAACCACCGCAAAGGCGCCTGTCCCCTTTGCGGTGGTTTTGGGACGGGGCTTAGTACTGCCACTATTAACCGCGCCCGTTTTACCTGCTTGTTTGTTGGGAAATATCCCAATTTATCCCAAGTGCGTCGCAAACGGAACGCGCCACCTGCTCACGGGAGGGGCGAATATAATGCCGCCCGGACACGCCCGGCAGGGAGTGTCCCATGAGCATCTCCATGAGGTCCCAGGGCATGTGCAACTCCATCTCGCAGATCGTTCGCCACGAGTTGCGGAGGTTCGACCATGGG
>CABUQW010000022.1 GCA_902493895.1 uncultured Collinsella sp.
CGTTCCTTCAACTGGGAAAACGGCGCCCCCGGGCCCCAGGAGGGGCAGCGGGGGCGTTCGGCTAGCTGCGGGAACGGCCTATTCGCTCAATGTGTTCGGCTGAGATCGGAAATCAACCTTTGTTTCAAATGGGGTGGTTTTGCAACCGTCACGCGCCACGCTATGCGAACGTGCCCCTTTTCTGTTGTCGGTCGGATACGATGAGTCGCGTGACGTCGTCAGAGGTCGAATTCGACCGCTAACGACGTTGTGCAGCTCATCATTTCTGGCCGCAAACAGTAAAGGGGCATGAGGGTGTATTGAGGGGGGATGTCTTGCTGTCGGCATCCGCGTGCGGTGCCATTCGCTGTCTGTAAATATACGTTTACAGCTAATTTCATACCACTTGTCGGAATGCGGACGCTGTCCTTGTATGTCGGGCGTACATTGAACGTGGTATTTCGCGTGAAACCACGAATCGGTTGTCAGTCCTGAACAAGGAGGCCCAGCATGACACTTGCCAAACCCATCAATAAATACATCGACTATATCGATGCCCCCGAGGACACGTTTGAGCAGTATGTCGAGAAGGCGTTAAAGTACAACTTTCGCTGCGTATTCGCGAACCTTCAGGAGTACGAGACGGGCCGCGCCATGCTCGAGGGCTCTGACATCATCCTTGCCGGCGCCATCGACTTTCCCCAGGGCACTATGACGCTTGAGGAGAAGCTTGCGAGGTTTGAGGAATACGCTGCGTGTGGCTTTACCGAGATTGACTACGTTTTGAATCAGGGGTCGATCGAGAACCGCGATTTTGATGCCATCGAGCGCGAGATGACTACCATTGCTGATTTTTGTCGCGCGCATGGCATCACTGACAAGGTAATCGTCGAGATGTGCAAGCTGGACGGCGACGACGCCGCCAAGCGCCGTGTATGCGAGATCGCGCTGGAGGCCAAGCCGGGATTCCTTAAGACATCGACCGGCAGAAGCTTTGGCGGTGCTAAGCTCGAGGACGTGCGGCTGATGCACGAGGTGCTCGGCGATGCCGTGGCAATCAAGGCGGCGGGCGGTATCCATAATTACGAAGAGGCTTGCGCATTCATCGAGGCCGGCGCCAGCGCGTTAGGCGCATCGGCGGGCATCGCGATCGTCGAGGGCGCACCGACGGATGAGCGTCGCTAGCAGACGTATTTGACCTGAGCGATAAAGCTTCACGACCACACGCCGTTCATGTTCGAGACAATATGACTTTTTGCCCGTTGTAAACGGAGTCGCGATGGGTGTTCTGTATGATGGCTCAGACAAGGTTGTTCAATGACAGGGAGGCATATATGGCAATCAAAGCCATCGCGATGGATATCGACGGTACGCTCACCAACGATCAGAAAGTGATTAGCCCGCGTACGCGCGAGAAGCTGCTCGCGGCGCAGGAGTCGGGCATTAAGCTCATCTTGGCTTCGGGCCGTCCCGCATGGGGACTGCACGCCTTGGCGCAGGAGCTCGACCTTCAAAACCATGACGGTCTGCTGGTTGCCTTTAATGGCGCGCATGTGGTCGACGCTCAGACCGATGAGGTCCTTTTTGACCAGGCTATGCCGGCTGACGAGCTGCACCGTCTGATTGATCACCTGCGTAATTTTGACGTGATCCCTATGATTTCGCTCGGTCGCGATTTGCATGTCGTGGATTCGTATCACTGCATGATCACGCTGCCTGACGGCTCGCAGAAAAACATCGTCAAATACGAGCGCGATGCGTGCGATCTTAAGATTCGCGAGGTGGAGAGCCTGCATGAGGTCGCTGATGCTTATCCCGTGGACAAGCTGCTGACGGCGGGCGATCCGGCCTACCTGCAGGCGCATTACGAGGAGATGTATGCGCCCTTTAAGCAGACGCTTTCGGGCATGTTTACGGCCGACTGGTACTTTGAGTACACGGCGCCCGGTATCGACAAGGCCCGCGCACTCGAGGGTGCCCTGCCCAAGCTCGGCATCGATGCCAGTGAGGTCGTATCGTTTGGCGACGGCCAGAACGACAAGTCCATGATTGAGTGGGCCGGCACCGGTGTTGCCATGGGTAACGCCGTCGAAGAGGTTAAGGCTGTAGCCCAGATGGTGACCGCCGATAACAACGAAGATGGCATTGCGGTGGCGCTGGATAAGCTGCTGGGTTAGAATCGCCGATTAATGCATGGCTCGGGCGCCTGCTTGCGGGCGTCCTTTTGCTAGGGAGGGTGCCGTGTCCGCATTTCCGTTCGACGCCGTTATCTTTGACATGGACGGCGTCATTGTCGATACCGAGTATTACTACTTGGGCGAGACTGCCGCGTTTGCCAAGGAGCTTGGACTTAATCTGACTCAAGAGGAGTTGAATGGGCAGGTCGGTACCTCGCATCAGTTCTTCCTGCATATGCTGGTCGATTGGTTTGAGCGCGCCGGTAAGGGACACTTCACTGGCGAGGAGGCGTTGGCCCGTTGGGACGAGTGGGCGCATAAGCGTCCGCGTGACTATCAGGCTTTGATTAACCCAGGCGCCGTGGATACGATTCGAGAGCTGCCGCGCCGTGGCGTTCGCGTGGCGCTTGCCAGCTCGTCTCCCATGGTTAGCATCGAGGAAGTGCTCAACGCATGCGGGCTGTCTGATGCCTTTGAGTATGTGGTGAGCGGCGAGCAGTTTAAGGAGAGCAAACCCGAGCCCGACATCTACCTGCATGCGCTGGACCTGCTGGGGCTGCCCGCGAATCGCTGCTGCTGCGTTGAGGATTCGGTGCCCGGCATCACCGCTGGCAAGCGAGCCGGCCTGACAGTCATTGCCAAGCGCGAGGAACGCTTTGGCTTTAGCCAGGATGCCGCGGACAAGATTATCGACCAGCTGCCGGAGCTGCTCACGCTTTCTTAGGAGCGCGGTAGTTGCGCGTTTTTCGGGTCTGATGAGTAAATAGCCAACATTTTGGTGCGACACCTAGCATACTTTAAGCTAATGCGGGCTTAAGGGCTTGTTGAATGCCCCTGAGCCCGCTTTAGACTTAATCGTGCTTGGAGAGGGTATATGCCACCGACTGAAGGGCTAACTGACGGTAAAGCAGCGATACCGCTGTACCAACAGGTTATCGATATCATTAAAAACGAAATCAACTCCGGCGCCTACAAGGCAGGCGCGCGGATACCCAACGAATTCGAATTGGCTGAGAGCTATAAAGTTGGCCGCGTTACCGTGCGACGTGCTATTGAGGAGCTCGTCCAGCAGGGCTATCTAACGAAGCGACAGGGGAAAGGCACGTTTGTCAATGCCCCCAAGCTCAAGCGCAAGATTCGCCAGAAGGATGACGTTCAGAGTTTTTCGGACGCATGCCGCGTTAACGGAATGGAACCGGGGGCGTGTGTCATTTCGAGAAAGATACTGCCGGCGGATTCCACCGAAGCACATTTCTTTGGTGTTCCCGTTGGAACTGACTTGATTTGCGTTGAGCGCGTGCGTACTGCCGATGGCGTCCCCGTCATGCTTGAGAACAACATATACGTTTACGAGGACAACGCCTATCTATCAACGGCGCCTCTATCTAACCAATCCATTTTTGAGTTCGTGCGCAACCAGACTGGCCGCATGCCCGCGTTTACCGACCCGTGCACGCTCGAGATCGCGTGCGCATCGCCCGAGGTCGCTCGGTTGCTGGCGGTTCCCGTTGGCGAACCCTTGTTTTATATGGAAGCCTTCTTTTTCGATGAGCAACGGCGGCCGTTTATCATCGGTCGTCAGCGGATCGTTGGGTCTCGCTACGTTTTTGACATCTAGGACATTGCGAATGGAAACGCCCGGTGGATCATCTCACCGGGCGCTTCCATACCGTTCACGGCGCGAACGCGACCGTTCAACCGCGTTGCGGCAATCAGTTTGAAATTATCTTGATGACGGGAAAAGCTGCTGGTAATCTATAGAACGTCATAGAACGTTTGCCTTATGCAAGCGTTGAAGCGAGATGCGATGCAGTCTCGAGTTCTTTGGAGGTATCTATGTCAGATACGAAGGCGAAGAAGACAAACAGACGTTTTAAGTTCAAATTACCGCATGTCTATACGATCATGTTCTTGCTGATCGTTGTCTTTGCGGTCCTGACTTGGATCGTTCCCTCGGGTCAGTATCAGCGCAAGACGATTTCGACAGCGGCGGGCGAGCGCGAAGTCGCCGTTGCTGGAACCTATGAACAGGTCGATAAGAACTACACCGATTCCGAGACCGGCGAGACCATCAATCTGGGTCAGGATATCTTCGCGGTCCTGCAAGCGCCCACTAAGGGCATCCAGGAGGCTGCCGACGTCGTTGCGTTCGTCTTATTGATTGGCGGATCGTTCGCAATCATCACCAAGACCAACGCTTTGAATGCCGGCATGAGCCGTGTGATTAAAAAGCTCAAGAACAAGGACATCCTCATCATTCCCATTACGATGACGTTGCTGTCCATTTGCGGCACTACGTTTGGCATGTCTGAGGAAGCCCTGCCGTTCTATGCCATCTTCATTCCCATCATGATGGGTATCGGTTATGACTCGATGACGGCATTCATCATCTGCTTCCTTGGTCCTAACCTGGGATATTGTGCTTCGACCATCGACCCGTTTAATGTTTTGATCGCCCAGGGCATCATTGGCATCGAGGGCAATCCTCAGCTGTGGCTGCGCGCCGTTTCTTGGGTCATCTTTACTGCCGTCGGTATCGCATGGGCCATGCGCTACGCTATGCGCGTCAAGAAAAACCCCGAGTCGTCCATTACGTACGAGGACGACAAGCTCAAGCGTGTTGAGTTTTCCGTGACCGATGCCTCCATCGAGGAAGAGTTCACTACCCGTCAGAAGCTCGTACTTATCGATTTTGCCTGCGGTATGGGCATTATCGTCTGGGGTCTTGTTACCCAGGGCTGGTACATGAATGAGATTTCCGCCGTGTTCCTTGGCATGGGCTTGCTTGCCGGTATCCTGGGCGGTCTTGACCAGCAGACGATCGCTGAGGAGTTCGTTAAGGGTCTCGCCGATTTTGCGTACGCTGCTATCGTTATCGGTATCGCTCGCGGTATTCTGGTCATCGCCGAGGGCGGCATGATCATCGACACCATCCTCCAGGCGCTCGCTACTGCGCTCGCCGGTGCACCCGCTGCCGTCTACACCACGTTTATGTATATCGTCCTTGGCCTGCTCTCTTTGCTGGTTCCCTCGAGTTCTGGACTTGCGGCGCTCACCATGCCCGTCATGGGTCCGCTGACCGAGCTTATGGGCCTCAATCCCGAAGCTGCCGTTACCGCGCTCCAGTTTGCTAATCAGACCATCAACACCATCAGTCCCGTGGCGGGCATGACGGTCGCCGGCCTTGCCGTGGCTAAGATTTCGTTTGGCCAATGGTGGAAGACCATTTGGAAGTTCTTCATTTTCATGGTCGTCTTTGGCCTGATCGTAACGGCAATCTCTGGCATGCTTCCGGTGTAGGTGGTTGTGATGTCTGATCGTTTAACGGTCCTGACGTCTAAGAGCGTCTTTACCGGTACGGGGGACCTGCCGTTCGAAGGTTTCGTAGCGGTCCGTGGCAATCGAATTGAGGCGGTTGGCACCAAGTGTGAGGTAGCTTCGTATTTGACCCAAGCGGACGAGGTAGTTGATCTGGGCGACCGTACCGTCATGCCTGGCCTGATCGATGTGCATACCTTCTATACAGGCTGGGCGCTGCGGACGTTGGGGTCTGATCTGTCCGGCATCGCTGATGCCAAAGAGGCCGTGTCGCTCTTGCGTGCATGGAAAGAAGATCATCCGGATTGCGCGGCGGCTTTTGGCCACAGCCTACCCGAAACGTTGGCATCGGATGCCGAGAACGCAAATACGGCAGCTGTGTTTGACGATTGTTTTGGCGATATCCCTGTCGTCTGCTTTACACCGGGTGCGGAGACCTGCGTTCTCAATGCTGCCGCCAGTGCACGATACGGCTTTACACCCCAGGCGTGCTATGCCGAGAAGATCTGGCGCATGATGAGCGATTTCCTCGCGCTGCCCGAGGTACGTGCGGGGTATTCGGACTACATGAGCATGCTTAACGAGCGCGGCGTTACCGCCATCAAGGAGATGGCGTTTGATGACTACTACGGTTTTGCCGACGAAATGGCTCGCCGTGAGGAATCTGGTGAGCTGACGGTTCGCGTCTCTATGATGTCGCAGCCGGTGGGTGCCGGTGCAAATCTGGCATATGCCCGCGAGGCACGAGAGCGCTTCCGGGGACCGTTCGTTCGTTTTTCTGGCTTCAACCGTATGACCGATCGCGGCGTATGGGCGGGGCTTGCCGAGATGATTGACCCCTATGAGGACACGGCCGATGCGGGCGCTGCCGGCAAGACGGTTGTCGAGGAGCCCGAGTGGGATCTGATTGAGAACGAGCTGCGCGCAATTGATGCTGACGGCTTCCGATATTCCTTGCATTGCCAGGGCGATGGCGCCGTTCGTCGCACCGTGGCGCTCTATGCCTCGCTGCCTCGAGACGAGCATGGACGGTTGCTTCGCCGCCATGCGATTACCGATCTCGAGAACTCTGATCCGACCGATCTTGTCAAGTTTGGCAAGTTAGGTGGAATTTGCGAGGTCTATCCGCAGATTCTGACGCTGGACCGGCGCGAGGATTGCCTGTCGATGATGCGTCGACAAATTGGCAAGACGCGACTTTTGCACAGCTGGAATCGCCGCGGCATGGAAGATTCCGGATGCACGGTGTGCTGTGGTACGGATTTGCCGCTGCTGATTCCGAGCCTGGGCGAGTCAATCTACAGTGCGTGCGGCGGATACTTCGACGATGGACTGCCCGTGAATGAGGCCAACGCGCTGACGCTTGTCGAGCTCTTGCGTGCTTGGACTGCCGGGGGCGCGTACGATCTGATGCGCGAAGACGAGCTGGGTACGCTCGAGGTCGGCAAGCTTGCTGATATCTGCGTGCTCGATCGGGATGTGTTCGACCTCGATTATCGCGACGCACGCGATCTTTCGGTTGATATGACGATGTCGGACGGACAAATCGTGTTCGATCGAAATAAGGAGGCATAAGATGTCTGAATCCAAGCCGACGCTGCGCCGCGAACAGATTGCGGGCATGAATATCCACTACATCATGTGGTCGCTCGATTACTTCCTTGATGTGCAGCAGCGTTTGGGCTTTGAGTCCATTGAGCTGTGGTGTGCGGAGCCGCATGTGACACTCGACCATACGGGCTACTTTGAGGCTGAGGTCCTGGCGAAAAAAGCTGCAGACCGTGGGCTTAGGTATCGTACTCTGTGTCCCGAGAATGTTGTCTATCCTTGGCAATACTGCGCACGCAAACCGCTGCATGAACAGCGCAGCCTGGCGTACTTTAAGCACGGCATTGAGCTTGCCGAGGTACTTGGGTGCGACCGTATGTCCGTCAACTCGGGCTGGGGCGACTGGGACGAGGACCGCGAGGAAGCCTGGAAGCGCAGCCGCGAGCACATGTCCATTCTGGCGGAGTATGCCGGCGAGCACGGTCTGGTGCTTACGATGGAAAGCCTGCGTCCCGAGGAGAGCAACCTTGTGACGACGGTTTCCGATGCGAAGCGCATGATTGACGAGGTCGCGAGCCCGTACTTACAGCCCATGGTTGATACAACCGCGATGGGCGTTGCAGGCGAGACGCTCGAGGACTGGTTTGCCGCCTTTGGTGATGGGGCAATTCACGAGATGCACTTTATCGACGGTGATCCGTATGGCCATCTGGTGTGGGGCGATGGCAAGCACGATATGGACGCCTTCGTTGCCACGCTCAACGCCCATGGTTTCGACGGCATGCTGGGCCAGGAAATCACGGACGGTCGTTACTATGATGACCCGGCGGCGGCAGATGCCAAGAACATGGCCGCATTCGAGAAATATCTGATTGACTAAAACAACTATCGGCCACGCAACCAACGTCATTGATTGTGGACCAAACAAGAAAGGAACTGGATATGAACGCACACGACCTGATCAAAGAGGCAATTGCCGAGAAGGGCAAGTTCGACAGCGTCTACTGGATTGCTTGCGGTGGCTCCATGATCGATTTGATCCCGGCTCATGAGCTTCTGCAGCGCGAGGCAACCACCTTCACTTCGTATATCTATACGGCTCGCGAGTTTGATATCATGCGCCCGCGCCGCTTGGGTGAGAAATCCCTGGTCATTGCTTGCAGCCACAGTGGCAACACCCCGGAGGTCGTCGAGGGCTGCGAGATTGCCCTTGCCGCCGGCGCTACGGTGATCGCCCAGACCGACAACGCTGGATCCAAGATCGACTCCGGCAAGTGGACCACGTGGGTCTACCCATGGGGCGAGGGCGTGCCGCAGGCCGAGGTCCCCGCTGGTATTTCGCTGTCGCTTGCGGCAGAGCTGCTCGATCAGCAGGAGGGCTACGCCGATCTCGCCGATATGTATGCCGGTATCGCCGAGATGGATAAGATTCTTCCCCCGGCACGCGAGAAGGTAAATGCCGAGCTGGGCGATCGCTTTGCCAAGCTTTGCCAGGAGCACGAGTTCTTCTATATTCTGGGCAGCGGTCCCAACTTTAGCCAGACCTACGGTTTCGCTATCTGCTCTCTTATGGAGATGCAGTGGCAGCACTGCAGCTACATCCACTCTGCCGAGTACTTCCATGGCCCCTTCGAGGCTACTCAGGATGGCGTTTTTTACTTCCTGCAGATGGGCTCCAGCGAGTGCCGTGCTATGGACGAGCGCGCCCTGGCGTTCCTTAAGACGCATACCGATACGCTGATGGTGCTCGATGCTAAGGAGTACGGTATGGAGGCCGTGCCGGCGAGCGTCCGTGCTTATCTGGACCCGGTGCTGTTCTACGCCATGAACTGCGAGCTGCGTGCCGCACGCGGCAAGGTGTTTGATCACGATCCCGATTTCCGTCGCTACATGGGCGTCGTCGAGTACTAGAAGGATAAATACCATGGCATTTAACGTTAACGCGCTCGGATTTGGCGACAACGTCGTCGATCGCTACGAGCATATCCACACCATGTATCCTGGCGGCAACGCGGTGAACTTCGCCGTTTATGCCAAGAAATGCGGTGCCGCACGCTCCGCATACATGGGCATTTTTGGCAATGACGCCGCTGCCGAGCATGTCATTGCAAGCCTCGAGGATGAGGGTATCGAGCTTGACAAGTGCGAGCAGATGATTGGCGAGAACGGAGCGGCTCGCGTGACCGTCGTTGACGGTGACCGTGTCTTCCTTGGCTCCAACGAGGGCGGTATCCGTGGCGATGCGCGCTATGTCCTCGATCGCTTTGACCTTTCGTACATGAAACAGTTCGATGTGGTTCATTCGGGCAACTATTGCTTTACCGAGCGCGAGCTGCCCAAGCTGAAGGCTGCGGGCGTCACGGTCTCTTTTGACTTTTCGGACGACTCCACCGACGAGTACTACGAGCAGATTGCGCCCTACGTCGATTTCGCTTTCTTTAGTGCGGCGGATGCCGCGAGTGAGGACGAGATTCGCGAGCGTCTGGCATGGGTGAAGGGCCTGGGTCCGTGTTTTGTGTCGGCTACGGCGGGCGCCGAGGGCTGCATTGCTTACGACGGCGAGCGTTATTACCGCCAGCTGGCTAAACCGGTAACGGACATGAAGGACACCATGGGGGCGGGCGACTCGTTCCTCACCTCGTTTTTGATGTGCTATCTCGATTCCGCCAAGCGTGGTGAGGATGGCGCCGAGGCCATCGAGCGCGCGCTCGACTTTGCTGCCGGGTTCGCCTCGACCGTGTGCGGCATGGAAGGCTCTTGGGGCCACGGAGCGCCAATCGTCGAATAGCTTAAGAAAGCGTTCGGCGGTCGGGCTATGAGGCCTTGGACAGCCGATGCAAAACAATAAGCGAAACGCGAAAAGGGGGCTCGCCATGTGGTGGGTCCCCTTTTGATCATTGGAGAAGACCATGGGTATTAAAGCGTGTGCGGCTGGTTTTTGCTGTGCGGACGTCTATCAAAACATCGGCGTGTTCTATCCGACTGGTAACGGCATTGACTGGGGTATCCATCTTGCACGAATGGGAGTTTCGGTATCCGCCGTGTCGGTTGTCGGCAAGGACGAGTACGGAGACAAGATGAGAGAGGCGCTGGCCGCTGAGGGGTTCGATATCTCACATCTGCGGGTGGAGGATGGCGACACCTCGGTGATGCTCATGGCATTGAAAGACGGCGTCGATCGCGTACATCTCGAGGCGATCGATGGCGTAATGGAGACATATCGACCGAATGAAGACGACCGGGCGTTTATCCTGGAGCATGACATCATTCATACCGACCTGTTTGGCAATTGTTTGGACCTCCTGCCCGAATGGCATGATGCGGGCAAGACGGTGGTTATGGACTTCTCGGTGTTCAGCCAGGATCCCGAATATGCCTGCGAGGCTCATTTTCCTTACGTAGACTATGCGTTCATGTCGTTTGAAGAGGACACTCCGGAGCTGCGAGACTGGGTACGCCACGTGCAGGAATTGGGACCGCGCGTTGCGGTTGCCACGCTTGGCGAGAAGGGAAGCATTGCCTTTGACGGTGAGCGCTTCTATGAGTGCGGGATCGTGCCGGCGGAGAAGGTCGTTAATACCGTGGGTGCCGGCGACTCGTATATCGCCGGGTTTACCAAGGGCGTGATCGATGGCCTTGATATTCCGGCGTGTATGAAGGCGGGCGCTGAGCTGTCGTCCCGAGTGATTGGTTCGTTTGAGCCGTACTAGGGTCAAATGCCTGGAAAGGAGTACGAAATGGTTATCGACATGTTGGTCCATCCTATGCTCTACGGCGAGATCTGTACGCCGGGTGATGAGCCTGATGGATTCGGTTTATGGTCACGAGAATTTGGTATGGGGCATATGGGTCCCATGGATTGGGATGAGCTTCAAGTCGAGATGGACGTCTGCGACGTGCGGAAGAGCGTGCTCATGCCGCTCGATGTAACCACGGCATGCGGAGGGCATTTTGGCACCAATGACCAGATTGCCATGCTGGTTGCCTCGCACCCCGATCGTCTGTGGGGATTTGCGAGCGTAGATCCACAGGTGAGCGGTGCCGCAGACGAATTGGAGCGCGCCTTTATCGAGTTGGGGGCAAAGGGGCTTTGTCTGCATCCGGCAAAGCAGGGTTTTG
This sequence comes from uncultured Collinsella sp., assembly GCA_902493895.1. Classification (GTDB taxonomy): domain Bacteria; phylum Actinomycetota; class Coriobacteriia; order Coriobacteriales; family Coriobacteriaceae; genus Collinsella. The sequence continues at coordinate 11,142 of CABUQW010000022.1, forward strand.
CCCCCGATGATGCTGTGGCCGAGCCGCTTTACGAGCTGTGCGAGCGCTATAACAAGCCGGTGGTTTTCCATGCCGGTATGTCTTGGGAGCCGGGCGCAGAGCTCTCGCGCAGTAACCCGCTTGCATTTGAGCACACAATCGCAACGCATCCAAATGTGCGCTTTAGTTTGACCCACTTTGGCTGGCCCTGGGTGCGTGAGACCGTGGCGATGCTGCTCAAGTATCCCAACTGCTACACGGACACCTCTATCACTTACATCGATTCGCCCGAGGAGATGATGCAGCGTCTTTTCACGGTCGATATGGGGCCGCTGTGGTATGAGCGCGCGCTATCGCATCAAGTGATGTTCGCCAGCAATACGCCGCGTTTCCGTGCATTCAAACTCAAGCGGGCGCTCGATACCGTGCCCATGCGCGATGATGCGCGAGAAAGGCTCTACTGGGGTAATGCCCTGCGTTTTCTTGAAGGGGATGAGTAAACATGGTGACGCTCGAGACATTGAGCTATCTATCGACTGCTCCGGACCAGTTCATCGATATTACCGAGGACGTGCACGCTGCCATCGAACGCAGCTCGGTGACCAATGGCTTGGCAGCGATTATTTTGTCGCATACGACCTGTGGAATCGTGGTAAACGAGGGGCTGCCCTGCGTGGAGACGGATCTTATGGAGACGCTTGATCGCATCGCCCCACTCGATGCCCCCTATGCGCATGCACACTTCCTGCCGAGCTATGGAGCCACCGGCAACAACTCCTGTGGGCATATCAAGAGCATGATTTGTGGAAACAGCTGCTTCTTTCCCGTCCAAGATGGCCACATCGTGTGCGGAAGTGCCCAGAACATCTATCTTGCGGAGTTTGACGGTCCGCAGAAGCGAAAAGTGTACGTCGAGGTGCTGGGGGAGTAGCGTCCCTGCAATAACCCTATGAAGGAGCACGTTATGTCGTTTCTAACCTCGATGTTCAAGACCGAAAAGCCGGTTATCGGAATGCTGCACCTGCGTCCTCTGCCGGGCGATCCACTGTATTACCCGGGCGGAAGCGTGTCGCAGGTCGTGGAAGCCGCCAAGCGCGATCTCGAGGCGTTGCAGCAGGGCAGTGTCGATGGCATTTTGATTACCAATGAGCTCTCGATGCCCTATGAGCAGCACGTTTCTCCCTCAACCCTTGCATCGATGGGCTTTGTAATCGGGGCTCTGTCCCATGATCTGTCGACTCCTTGGGGAGCTGAGGCTATTTACGATGGTGATGCCACAATCGAGCTGTGCGCTGCCGTCGACGCGCAGTTCACGCGCTGCAATTTTTGCGGTGCCTGGGCCGGTGATCTCGGGCTGATTAACCGAGATTTCGCTCACACCATGCGTCGCAAGGCGGCGCTGCGCCTGGACGACCTCAAGCTTTTTCACTTCATCACGAGCGAGGGGGAGGTTTATCTCAACGACCGCACGACTGCGGACATTGCCGATTCACTTCTCTTTAATTGCCTACCGGATGCGATGGTCATCGGCGGTTCGGCTGCCGGTCGTGGCGCTTCGGGCGAGCTTGCCGATGAGGTCCGCGAGCGTGTTGACCAAGTACCTGTGGTATGTGGTACCGGTTGTCGCGAAAATACCGTGGCTGACGTATTTGCTCACTACGATGGCGCGTTTGTCGGCACGTGCTTAAAGCGCGACGGAAAGCTGGATGCCCCGGTCGATGTTGAGCGGGTAGCTCGTTTTATGGCTACCGCTCGTACGGCGCGAGGGGAGTAGGCACCTATGGCGCTCTATCTGGGTATTGATATTGGGACAAGCGCCTCTAAAGGCGTTTTAATCGATGATCGATGCAACATCGTTTGCCAGGCCTCTTGTGGACATGAGACGGACAACCCGCGTGATGGATGGTACCAGCATGATGCGGAGGCAGTTTGGTGGGGCGATTTTTGCCGCTTGTCGCGCGAGCTGGTGGCGCGATCGGGGGTTAACGCGGCACAGATCGGATGCGTGGGCCTTTCCGCATTGGGTTGCGACTGTGTGCCGGTCGATACCGAGTGCAACGCGCTGGCGCCCGCGATTTTGTATGGAGTCGATGCACGTTCGAAGCCGCAGATTGACGAGCTTCTTTCCGAATATGGGCCAGACCGCGCACGCGAGCTTTTCGGGCACGATCCCTGTTCGTCAGATATTGCTCCCAAGATCTTGTGGTTTAAGGAGAATATGCCCGAGGTGCACGAACGTGCCGCGAAGTTCCTGACGGCGTCATCGTTTCTGTGCGCGAAGTTGACGGGGCGTTTTACGGTGGACCGTTATTTGGCGGAGGATTTTCTTCCCCTATACGACCGCTACACTTGGAGGGTTGATGCTCGGGAATGTGCTCGTTTCTGCCGGCCTGACCAGATGGCGGAGGTAATGTCGGCTACCGATATTGCCGGGGTGATTACGCAGCGTGCGGCTGAGGCGACGGGGCTCGCGGCAGGGACGCCTGTCTTAGTGGGAACGGGCGACTCTGGTGCCGAGGCCATTTCGACGGGTGTATTCCGTCCCGGCGATATGATGGTTCAGTTGGGGAGCACGGCGTATTTCATCTACCTAGCTGATCATATGATTGATGATGCCCGCCTGTGGCCAGGGACGTTTATCATTCCCGGAACTTACGGGATCTGCGCGGGGACCAATACGGCGGGTGCACTCACATCGTGGCTGCGCCAAGAGCTGTATCGCGACGCCGTGGAGGCCGAGGGCCACGGTGGCCCCGATGCATATTCGGTCATGGCGCATGATGCCGCCGATGTGGCGCCGGGTGCCGATGGGCTCCTGTGCCTGCCGTACTTTGCGGGGGAGCGTACTCCGCTCAACGATCCCGAGGCACGTGGCGTCTTCTTTGGCCTGACCGGAAGGCATACGCGAGCCCATATGGTTCGCGCCGCCTTGGAAGGCGTCGCGTATACCGTTGCATCCCATGTCGACATTATCGAGCGAGAGCATGGACTGCCAATTGGGCGCATCATGCTTGTCGGAGGTGGAACCAAGAATCCAGTTTGGATGCAGGCTATCGCCGACGTATGCGGGCGCGAGGTCTCGGTTGCCAAGGTTACGGTGGGCGCATGCTTCGGTGATGCCATCATGGCAGCTCTCGCAGGTGGCGCCTATGCATCGTGGGATGAGCTCGCCCAAGTCCTTGGCGTTGCGCAAACAATCGTGCCCGATATGGCTGCCCACGAGTTATATGCGTCGCGACGCCATATCTTTGACGAATTGTATGCACGTAACCGTGATCTCATGCACGAATTGGTGTAATGCTGCCGAATTGTACTGTCTTCCAATAGGGACTGCGTTGTGCGATTCGCATGTCCCTTGGCATTTTTGCCCACAGGGGTTAGCGAAGGTCAAAAACAGAGCGCGCATTTGCTAAAACTGCCGACTCGATGCGCTTTGCGTCACAGTTTTTGAGCGAGGCAATGCGCATCGAGGTCCTTGCGAGCGATCTGATGAGCGACTGCGCGCTTGTTTCTGTGTTTGGTTCGGCTGGCGCATCGGTCTCGAGCAGTAGACGGTCGAGTGGAATCTGTCGGGCATATTCGCGACCGCGCTTGGTGGCGAGCATACGCTCGTTCACGGAAAAATAGCAGCCTGCGTTTCGCGCGCGGACGAGCTCGTCCGAAGTACCGCTAAACCAGTGGAAGACGATAGCGGGGGAGTCGGGGTTTGGGATGAGTAGTCTATGCGATTCGAGGACGTCCAGTACGGCTCCTGCTGAACGAACGGCGTGAATTGATATCACGCGCCCTGTAAGAGGATACTGCACGAGTGTATCGCAGAGCCGGTTAAGTGCCTGTATTTGTAGCAGCTCACTTCCAGCAAAGCGCGCGGAAAAGTCGAGTCCGACTTCGCCGATGCAGCGCTCTTGGGCAGCAACTTCGCAAAGCAGATTGACTTCGGCAAAACCACAGTGGCCGTCGGCGAGCCACCAGGGATGGAGGCCGACGCCCGCGATAATGTTTGGGTAGCGGCTGGTACGCTCGTTTGCGGCCGAAAAGTCGCGTGGGTCGACCCCGCAGTCAAAGAGCCCCAGACCCGACGCCGCCGACTCACTGGCTGCAGCATCGGGGCCGAGCATCAAATCAAGATGACAATGCGTGTCAAAGAATTGCGGTTCCATCGCAGGACATCCTGCTAGTCCAGGCGTTGGCCGTCGGCGCGTACGCGCTCGGTGCCGCGCCCGCTGATCTGGCGGATAACCTCGCCGGCAATCATCTGACCCATGATGGGCGGCATAAAGCTGGCGGTTCCGAGCTCGGTACGCTCATGGATGTTGGAAGGGTCGCGGGGCTGTGTCTTAACCGATTCCTCGCAGCTAAACAGTACATGCAGACTCTTGATTCCGCGCTTCTTGCATTCTTTGCGCATGATGCGGCTCATGGGGTCACGTACCGTATCGAAAATGTCGGCAAAGCGGAGGCACTCGGGATGGAGCTTGTTGGCCCCGCCCATGGAGCTAACCAAACGAATGCCGTGGTCCTGAGCATATTTGGCAATGGTGAGCTTGGCCGAGATGGTGTCGATGGCGTCGACGACGTAGTCGAGCTTGCCGTCCGTCTGCTCCAAAACGCGCGCGAAAAATTCGTCGATATTGTCGCTCAACAGGTATTCGGTGCGCTTGATGACGGTAGCGGCTGGATTGATGTTGTGGATCATGGCTTCCATAACATCGACCTTGCGCTTGCCGATGGTGCTTTGAAAGGCGATGGCCTGGCGATTGATATTGCTGGGCGCGATGATGTCCTTATCCAGAATGACGAAATGACCAATGCCGCCGCGGGCAAGTGCCTCGCAGCAATTGGAGCCCACACCTCCGCAGCCGAGCACCAGCACCGTGGCGGCGGCGAGTTTGTCGAGTGCCTCGCGGCCCATGATGATCTCGAGCTTGGTATCGCGCGTCTCGACAAGAGCGGCAGCGGTTTCGGTCATAGACATCCTCCGATGGGGAAGCAGGTCGTGTTTTAGCTATCGCCATTATAGGTAATCGCCTATAGGTTGCGATGGCGTTTGCTTTGATGTGGTTTGAAGCATTGCGATTAGATAGTTAGATAAACATCTAAATAACGAGTATAGTGTGCGCGTCGAACGAAATGCTGAGAGGAGGTCCTATGCCGGGAGAGGGTTTTAAGGCGCTTGCCGATCCAACGCGACGGCGCATTTTGGAGTTGCTGCGCGAGGGCAATTGCACGGCGGGGGAGCTTGCCGAGCATTCCGATATCAGTAAGCCGTCGCTGAGCCATCACTTGGCGACGCTCAAAAACGCCGGGTTGGTGACCGACGAGCGCCATGGCCAAAACATCGTATACAGCTTAAACACCACCGTCATGCAGGACTTGATCGGTTGGTTTATGGGCTTTACAAACACGGAAGGTGATAAGGATGAATAACGAAAACAAGGGCATTCACGCCACGGGGGTATCGTCGCGCGCGTGGGCCATGCTTGTTGTGGTCTGCGCTATTAATGTTGCTGCGCATCTCTGGGTGATGCCGAGCTTGCCGGCGCAGATTCCCACGCACTGGGGCGCGAACGGCGCCGTCGACGGTTGGGGTCCTAGCTGGATGGCATCGGCGCTCGGGGCATTGCCGCTGGCGCTTCTCGCAATGTTCCGCGTGGTGCCGCGCATCGATCCCAAAGGTGAGGCATATCGAACCTCGGGCAAGTTCTATCAGGGCTTCGTAATCGCCTTTACCTTGTTCATGTGTGCCGTAAGCTGGCTGGGAGAGCTTACGGTCTGGGGCGTGGTGCCGGCGGTCGGTTCGGTCAACGTGCTGATTTCCGGTGCTATCGGTTTGCTGTTCATCGGCGTAGGCAACTACTTGCCGCGTGTGAAGCAGAACTATACGCTCGGTATCAAGACGCCTTGGGCGCTTGCCGATCCCGAGAACTGGCGCCGTACGCAGCGCTTTGGCGGTGCCTGCTTTATGGTGCTGGGTGTTGGCCTGATTGCGATGGGCGTGGCAGGTGCGGTGCTTTCGAGTGAAGTTGTCGCCTCGGTGATTGCGGTTCTGGCGTTTGGTTCGGTCGGAGCCGTCTACGTCTACTCGTATCTGCTGTGGCGCAAATCGCAGCGAGCCGCTCGTTAAGGTTGCGGAAAACTAGCGTACGCAGTTCATGGTATGTTCTGGGGGATTTTTCCCAGGTAGTATTAGGGGGTATGGGCAACCATGCCCCTTTTTCGTTACGTTTCAGAGCTAGTTTTCTCATTTCGTTTCCACTAAAGCGAATCAAGAATAGGGAAACAACAGGTAGAAAGGATAAAACAGACAAATGGCGGAGTTTATCTACCAGATGTATCAGGCTCGCAAGGCCCATGGCGACAAGGTAATCCTTGACGACGTGACCCTGAGCTTCTACCCCGGTGCCAAGATCGGCGTCGTGGGCCCCAACGGTATGGGCAAGTCGACCCTGCTCAAGATCATGGCCGGCATCGAGGAGGTCTCCAACGGCGATGCCAGGCTTACCCCCGGCTACACCGTGGGCATCCTGCAGCAGGAGCCGCCGCTCGACGACGACAAGACCGTCATCGAGAACGTGCGCATGGCGTTTGGCGACATGATCGCCAAGGTCGATCGCTTCAATAAGATCGGCGAGGAGATGTGCGATCCGGACTGCGACATGGACGCCCTCATGGCCGAGATGGGAAAGCTCCAGGACGAGATTGACGCCGCCGACGGCTGGGATATCGATTCCAAGCTCGGCCAGGCCATGGACGCCCTGCAGCTGCCCGATTCCGACATGCCGGTCAACGTGCTCTCTGGCGGCGAGCGCCGCCGTGTTGCCCTGTGCAAGCTGCTGCTCGAGGCTCCCGACCTGCTGCTGCTCGACGAGCCCACGAACCACCTGGACGCCGAGTCGATCCTGTGGCTCGAGCACTTCCTGCACAACTACCAGGGCGCGGTGCTTGCCGTCACACACGATCGCTACTTCCTGGATAACGTTGCCGAGTGGATCTGCGAGGTCGACCGCGGTCACCTTTATCCCTACAAGGGCAACTACTCCACGTATCTGGAGACCAAGGCCGCCCGTATCGAGGCACAGGGCAACCGCGACGCCAAGCTCGCCAAGCGCATGGAGGCCGAGCTCGAGTGGGTGCGCAGCTCGCCCAAGGCCCGTCAGGCCAAGAACAAGGCCCGTCTGGCCCGCTACGAGGAGATGGAGGCTGAGGCGCGCGCTAGCCAGAAGCTCGACTGGACTGACATTCGCATCCCTGTCGGCCCGCGTCTGGGCAACAGGGTGCTCGAGGCCCATCACCTGCACAAGGAGTTCGACGGTCGCGTGCTCATCGATGACCTTTCGTTCACCCTGCCGCGCAACGGCATCGTGGGCGTCATCGGCCCCAACGGTGTGGGCAAGACTACGCTCTTCAAGACCATCGTGGGTCTGGAGCCGCTGACTTCGGGCGAGCTCGAGGTGGGCGAGACCGTCAAGATTTCCTATGTCGATCAGAACCGTTCTGGCATCGATCCCGATAAGAACCTGTGGGAGGTCGTCTCGGATGGCCTGGACCACATGATGGTCGGCGAGACCGAGGTCCCCAGCCGCGCGTACGTGGCGAGCTTTGGCTTTAAGGGCCAGGACCAGCAGAAGCGCGCTGGTGTACTCTCCGGTGGCGAGCGCAATCGCCTGAACCTGGCGCTCACGCTCAAGCAGGGCGGCAACCTGCTGCTCCTCGACGAGCCCACGAACGATCTCGACGTCGAGACGCTGTCCTCACTCGAGGCGGCGCTGCTCGAGTTCCCGGGCTGCTCGGTGGTTATTAGCCACGACCGTATGTTCCTGGACCGCGTCGCCACGCACATTCTGGCGTGGGAGGGCACCGACGAGAATCCGGGCAACTGGTATTGGTTCGAGGGCAACTTTGAGGCCTATCAGGCCAACCGCATCGAGCGCCTGGGCGAGGACGCAGCCCAGCCGCATCGTATTCACCGTAAGCTGACGCGCGACTAGTAGCAAGTAGAAAGGCCGCCACCAAGGGCGGCCTTTCTTGTAGCAATTGCACTGCAGCTATGCCCTAGCTGCTGGTTTGATTCATAATCAAAGTCATCTCTTTGGGATTAAAGCCCGTTATTGCTATGAGTGATTTTCTAATTCCGTTTAAAACGTAAAGCCGCATTGGGTTGCAAGGACATAAGCAAATCGAATTGAAATATAACCAGTGCTGTAACGTTACAAAAAAGATTATAGAATAGGAGTACCTTATTAGTCGCTTCTCTAGAAAGAAGAACATATGCTTTCGCGTCGTCGTTTTCTGCAACTTGTCGCGTCTTCAATTGTCGCCTTAGCCGCACGTCCGAAAGAGGTTTTTGCTTCGACGGGCAATATTGATGGTGAGCAGATACAATTTACTTCTGAAATTGCGCAAGAGCTTGCCGATAAATATATAAAGGGACTCCTCGGCTATTCGTATACGCCTTCTGACCCTATTCCTTTTGTAGATGTTGATGGGTCCCCGCTTGGTTACATTGTTCCGGTTGTGACATCCAATAGAGCCGCGGGCTATTTGGTTTTAGATGCTTCAGATGATGAAATACTTACGGGATATCGTTTTGGAGACGGCTTAGTCAGCCCTATGGATCGGGGAGGAGATCTTGGTGTCGAGTCTTATTCGTTCAATAACCCAGTCGTAATGATCAATCCATTCGAATTCGGCGTGCAATCTTTGGACGGTTCAATAACAACAAATTGCGGAAGAACAATCCCGGCTGTTTCCATAGAAGGACGGCCTGTCGTTTTATCGAATAAACCTTCAAGCTGGAACGATGTTGTAATTTACGCAACTCAAATGCAGGATTACACAGTATCTGGATTTCGTTCCATTTCTCAGTTTATGTCATATGATGAAAGCGAGATTAAGAGGCTTACCGCCCACTATGCTTGTATGGTGACAGCTTTTTCGAACGTTGCGGAACTGTATGGCATTGCCAATTTATATAGCGACCCTTCGCAATATATGCAGATATGGAATTACACCAATACCCATGCTCTTTCCGATGAAGAACAGACTGTTCCCGGCGTTGTTTTGGGTGGAACGCCGATATCAACCTGTGCAACGGGGTTTACAAATTACTGCGCAAGCAGAGGAAGTACTCTTATCGCCCGCACTGTCTCCTCTCCGGCTATCGCGAGCATCCAAAATGAGATTAACTCTAATAGACCGAATGTTTTACATGCGAGTTTGTACAACGGATCAGCCCATTCTGTAACAGCGGAGGCTTACGCCACACTTACTGGTAAGAAAACTGGAGAGACAAGGCAGATGATTGGCATAGCGGACGGCTGGAATTCATCTTTATCCTTCCTGAAGTATGATCAGAGCTATTATGCGTGGACTTATGGAACGACTTTTTCGAAGTAGGGCGATTCGTCTAGCTCTGTCTTTGGTGCTGATGGCTTCATTGGTGGGCTGTTCAACAAAGGAAGAGATATCGCGCGGAGGTTCCGGAGAAGTGACTGCGACAGACTCAGGTTCATTAGAAATAGCTGGCGGGCATGCCGATGTGATGTTACAAGGAAAAGGCGTGCTTAGGTCGATTGATGCTGAAGACGCTGTCTGCTCAATAGAGGATTTGAAGACAGGTGAAACTGCATCGTACCGAGTTTCAGATAATGCTGCGAATATGATTGAGTCGATACCGACTGGAGCGCAGGTTTCTTTTAGATACTTTGCTCCGCAACTTGAGGATGAGCTTGCTTCTCTGGTGTCTATATGCACCGATGACAACTAAAAGGCCTGAATTCAAACGGCCTCGGATGGTCAATTGGCTATCCGAGGCCGTTTTTTACTCGACCGGGGCTTCGACCTTGTCGATGGTCCAGGCGGCTCCGAGACCGCCGGTGGTATTGCGGCGGATGCGCACGGCAACCTCGCGGCGCTCGCCGGCCTGCGTGTAGTGCAGGGGGAAGCTCGCGCGGTTTCGCGCGGCCTCGATGGTACCGCGCTCGCGGGCGATCCAGTAGTACTCGCCGACAATGCCGAGCGTGTCGGCGCCGTAGGGGAGATAGGTTGACAGCTGGTGCAGAAGCGGGCCGGGGCAGAAGACCTCGGTTGCGAAATCGACGGGGAAGTCCTCGGGGATGGCGGGCGCTGCGGGTGCGGGGGCCGGTGCTGCAGCGGGGACCGGAGCCGGTGCAGGTGCGGGAATTTGGTCGCAAGCAGAGGTGGGTACGGACTCGATGACGGGTGCGGGCTCCGGTGTCGCTTCCGGCTTGATTGTGGAATCTGCGGGCTCCACGGTGACGGGCGCGTCTGCAGCTGCAGTTTCAACCTCAACCTGCGTCGCGTTCTCGTTCTCGACGATCGGCTTTGCCTCGATGGGCGTGGATGCCATGTTGGTGATGCCGGCGTTTGCGTTCTCGGGGTCATAGACGACTGTGAGTGAGATGGCGGGCTGCGGCGTCTCGGGCTCCGGCACCGACTCGGTAGTGTCTTGATCGGCGGGCTCGTCGGACTGATCGTCCTCGGCCTCGTCGCCAAAGACATCGTTGTTTTGGAACGCAGGCGTCTCAGGTTGGCTGGCGGCTTCTTCGGTTGTCGACTTGGGAGCCTCGTTGAGCTTCGCAGCGGCTTCCTGCTCGGATATGACTTTGGGATTGGTCGTGGCGGCGATTTCGGTTTCGGCTTCTGCTGCCACCTCAATAGCGATTTCGATCTCTGCCTCGGGCTCGGGTTCCGGCACGGCTTCAACCATGGTTTCTGGCTCGGGACGCTTAACGTGCTTGGGGCGCACGGCCTTGAGGTCCTTCTCGCCGCGTTTTTTCTTTTTGTAGGACTGCTTGGCACCCTTGGCAGCCTTGGGCCTGTCCTCGCCCTTAGCAAGGGCGGCATCCCAGGTCTCGTTGGCAATGACGGTGGCATACAGGCGACCGCCCTTAAAGACGGTCAGCTTAATGCAGTCGTCGAGCTCCTCGAGCAGCTCGCGCGTGGACTCAAAGCCCAGGTCATAAGCGGCCATGTCACCGGCGGCGAGTGCCTCCTCGACCTGCGTCATAAACGTTTGCTTGCCGCACCCAATTGCGTCGCGCAGCAGGCGATACAGATAGATGTGATTGCCCAGCGATAGCGTGGGCCTAACTATTGTCTTGCTCATGGCAAATCTCCTCTTTACACATCAAAGCATCTTACCATCGCGCGGGGCTTGCCATCTCGTCGCCCAAGGCAAACGGGCGCGACCGTTGCCGGTTCGCGCCCGTTATGCAGGTCGGTTACCTATGAGAGGCAAACGTGCTTAGTTGCCCGACGTCGTGCCTTGGCTCGAGCTGTCGGATGCCGTGCCGGACGTAGTTCCGCCCGAGCTGTTCGGGTTACTGGTGTTGCCGTTGTCGGTAGATCCCGTGCCCGATGTATTGCCGCTCGTCTGGTCACCCGTGCTCGGCTGCGAGCTGTCAGCCGTTTGGCTTGAGTCGGTCGCGCCGGATTGCGTGCCGCTGTTGTTCACAGAAGAATCGGCGCCCTGCGATTGATCGGGGGCGTTCGAGGACGAGTCGGCGGATGCGGGGGTGCCCTGCGGGTCGTCCTGCTGGCTTTGCGATTGACCGGAGCTATCCGCGTCGTGCTCGGTCGTGCGTGACGAAAGGATTGGCTCGGGGCGCTCGCCCAGACCCTCACCGGCGGTGGTGATAAGGATGGCACCAGTGCAGGCGATGACCGCGACGATGGCGATCGCAATCGAGAAGATGATGACCTTCTTTTGCGTCTGGCTGCGCTCTGCCGCCGCCTTGGCGCGCAAGCTGTTGGGGGCGACGCGCGCCGTGGTCGCGCGCCCCGCAATCTGACGCATCTCCTGCGTAGTCGCGGCGCCGCCCAGGTGCTCTTCGGCATTAAATTCAACGGGCTCATAGGCGCCGGCGGGGTAGTCGACGTCGGCGTGCGTACCTTTGAGGGCTTTGGCGCTGGCAGAGATAAAGTGGCGATAGACCTGTGAGGACACAACGGTGATGACCGAGCTCACGGCGGCGCCAATTACCGAACCAGCGATACCAATCTTGGAAGCAAGCGCGACGCTCGTGGCGGCAGCTGCAGCGCCGGCGATGATCTGGGGAATGGAAATGTCATCGAACAGGCCCTTTTTGGGCGCGATGGCCATGGTCTGTCCGATGGAATGGTTTTCGTGAACGCCGTTGTTGAGCGCGGCCGGTGTCATGACGCGCGTACGCGGCGCGTCGGTGTACTTGGTTGTCATACGGGGCCCTCCCGGTGTAAGTCTGCTTCGTTTCATGTAGCCATCAGAGTACCCACCAGATGTGAATCGTACGTGACATTTAACAGATACCATCAACTCATCAAGGGGGGCTTGCTGTCTTTGGCGAAATAGCTTGATGCTAAACTGGACTTACGATTGCAAGGTGGTTTACGTGATGTACCCGTATATGACATTCGAAGACGGTACCGAGGTCATTCATTCTGACCTGATTACAGATGGCGATATCGAAAAGGTTATCGTACATTTTGAGCGACCGACGGCAGAGGGCTTCGACTCCGCTCGTTGTGAGTTGCCTTCCTGTTCGTGGACTGACTGGGAAGGGCATTTTACTCAGAGTGAAAAACGAGCTTTCGAAGAGTGTTTGAGCAAATAATTTAGATTAGTTCGAGTTTAGTTCGAATAAAGAAGCTGAATGCGATGACCTAAAGCGTATGCATTTTTAGTATTAGATGCGTATGAAATGGAGGATGTGAATGGATGAGCTAATAGACTTTAAAAAACGATTTCTCAAGAATGGCGAGCTGGTTTCAATTCCAAAAAAGGAAAGCTATAAAAGAATCATGCTGCTATGGGCCGTCTCTTTCTTTGAATTAAATACAAGTTATACGGAGCTTCAGGTTAATCGTGTGCTGTCACAGCTCTATCCTGATTATGCCGTGTTGAGGCGGTACTTGGTTGATTATGGATTCCTATTAAGGGATGAACGAGGCCTGAAATACGAGGTTAATCGTGATGTTCACGGTATTGAGAGCTAGCCATCCGATTCGGGTCCTATATATTGCTAGAGGGATAAGCGAAATAGGCAATTGGTGTGCGAATATTGCTTTGCCAATGCTGATTTACGAGGTAACTCACGATGTTTCTGCAACTGCTTTGATGGTCTGCTGCAGATTTGCCCCCTCTCTGTTTTCAGTTGCGCTCGCGCAGCTGCCTCAGAAGATGGGTATCGGGACACTGCAGGCCATGAGATTGGCAGACTTAATTCGCGCGGGATTATTCGTTTGCTATATTTTTGTTGATAGTAAATGGAGTATGTTTGCTATTACGTGCGCGGTATCGCTTTGCCGAACGGTTGAAATGCCCTGCTTTTACTCGTTGTTAAGAGCCAATACGAATAGTATCAATCGCGACGTAATTAATAATTCGTTTGGGTTTCTGCAGAATTTGATGATGGTTCTGGGGCCAGTTGCCGGCGGTTTTGTTGTCGCTCAATTTGGGGCGGAGGCTGTTCTTGCATTAGACGCGCTTTCTTTTGCCGTGTCGTTCTGGTTGCTGCGAGATGTTCCGTCGGTTATCGAGGTTAATGATAAAGAGGGGATAAGCAAAAATGAAAAATACAGGGCTGCATTTAGCGATCTTAGCGCGAAGCACTTGGCAATTGGTTTCCTATTAATCGATATTTCTAGTGGCGTGGCATTCGGCTCTCTGAATTCTCTTTTGCCAGCTATAGCGCAATTGCAATTTGACTCGTCATCGATACAATACGGATTCCTTCAGAGTAGTCTTACAATCGGACTGTTGTTCGGAAATACAATATATGGTCGTTTAATCAGTGGTTCCGATTGCGTTAAATCATATTGTTTTGTGACGTATCTTGCGCTCGGTGCGTATCTGGCGTTTGGCTATCGCTATGCGTCTGGGATATCGTTTATTTTCCTTTTTATCGTCGGTGCCGGAAACGCCATTCAAGATGTGCTTCTCATAACATCGCTGCAGGATTTGGCGAGAGACGGATCTGAATCGATAGGCCTGTTTTCAATTAGGGAGTCTTTGCAATCGGTTGCTGTTGTTATTTCAACACTCCTTGTTTCGCTGTTCACGAGCATCGCGATGTTCTCAATTCTCGTTACAGGACTTGGTGTATTTTCAATTATGATGGTAGTTGTGTTTCAATTGAATTATTTGCGAAAGATGTGACGCTGATATGCAGATGTGACGTTGATATGCCTTAATTTTGAAATACATGCTCTTAGCACAGGTTGGCCTCTCAGTAAACTGGGAGGTTGCTTTGGCTAGTTAGAGATATGTGAACGTCCGTTAGACTGAATCTCAGGGTAGAAGGGGCCTCCAGTGTCCAGATCAACAAAGCAATGCTGCGTTTCGGCTAATAAGAACGATGGCTTTTTGCGTGTGGCGGCGGCGTCGCCGCGGATTCGCGTGGCCGATGTCGAGGGCAATGCCGAGGTTGCGCTGGCGGCTGTTCGCGAGGCTACCGAGCGCGGCGTTCGCGCACTGGTGCTGCCCGAGCTTAACTTGTGCGGCTATACCGCGGCCGATCTGTTCCATAACCGCACATTACTGCATGCTTGCGAGACTGCACTGGCACATATTCTCGATGAAACCCGCGAGCTGCCGATTGTCTTTACCGTCGGTCTTCCCGTTGCGGTTGCCGAGAATATCTACAACTGCGCCGCCGTGTGCTGCGCGGGCGAGCTTTTGGGCCTCACGGCCAAGAAGTATTTGCCCAACTATGGCGAGTTCTATGAGCGCCGTTGGTTTGCTCCGGCGCCTGCGGATCCCGTGTGGGTTGAATTTGCCGGTCAGGGTCCGGTCCCGCTGGGTTCGGGGCTTGTCTACCGCTGCTGTGATGAAGGTGCCGAGGATTTGGTGCTGGGCGTTGAGGTCTGTGAGGACCTGTGGGTGCCGGCACCCCCTTCGACTGAGATGGCGCTTGCCGGTGCGACGGTGATTCTCAACCCGTCGGCCTCGGACGAGATCATCGGTAAGGCAGATTACCGCCGCAGCCTTATCTCTAACCAAAGCGCGCGCCTGTACTGCGCCTATGCCTACGCGGACGCGAGCGAGGGCGAGTCCACGACCGACATGGTCTTTGCGGGCGAGAACCTCGTCTACGAAAACGGCTCCAAGCTCGCCGCGACCAAACTGCTTACCTGCGATATGGCCATCGCCGACGTTGACCTTGACCGCCTGGTTGCCGAGCGCCGTCGCTCGACGACGTGGACGCGCACCGACGATGCGCCGGAGGCCACGACCGTTGAGTTTTCGTTTGAGGGCGTGCTGGCCGAAGAACCTGTCCTGCGCGATGCCTGCGATATCGACCGCGTTTTCCCGCGCGCGCCCTTTGTGCCGGCCGACCACGGCGACTTGGCCGAGCGCTGCGAGACCATCCTCGATCTGCAGACTGCGGGCCTCAAGACCCGCCTTGCCCATACGGGTACCAAGGCTGCGGTTATCGGCCTTTCGGGCGGCTTGGACTCCACGCTAGCGCTGCTTGTGACCGTGCGTGCCTTCGATGCACTGGGCCTGCCGCGCACCGGCATCACAGCGGTTTCCATGCCCGGCTTTGGCACGACGCACCGCACTAAGTCCAATGCCGAGTCGCTCGCTCGTGACTTGGGTGTGAGCTTCCGCGAGGTTTCGATTCACGCGGCTGTGGAGCAGCACTTCAAGGACATTGAGCACGATCCGACCGTGCAGGACGTGACCTACGAGAACAGCCAGGCCCGCGAGCGTACGCAGATTCTGATGGATCTGGCCAACCAGGCTGGCGGTTTTGTCATCGGCACGGGCGACCTGTCGGAGCTGGCGCTCGGCTGGGCTACGTACAACGGTGACCACATGAGCATGTACGCCGTCAACGCGAGTGTGCCCAAGACGCTTGTGCGCCATCTGGTGCGCTATGCCGCCGATGTGTTTGGCGGGCGCATTGCCGAGGTCTTGCTCGATATCCTCGATACGCCGGTGTCCCCCGAGCTTCTGCCGCCCACGGGCGACGGCGAGATTGCGCAGAAGACCGAGGATTTGGTGGGCCCGTATGAGCTTCACGACTACTTCCTCTACTACCTGCTGCGTTTTGGCTTTGAGCCGGGCAAGATCTACCGCATGGCGCTCAAGAGCTTCGAGGGCGTCTACGACGCCAAGACCGTCCACACGTGGCTACGTACGTTCTACCGTCGCTTCTTTGCCCAGCAGTTTAAGCGCAGCTGCCTGCCCGATGGTCCCAAGGTGGGTTCGGTGACGCTCAGCCCGCGCGGCGATTGGCGTATGCCGAGTGACGCTAGCTCGCGTCTGTGGCTTGCGCAGATCGACGCGCTCAATCCAGTTGACTAAGGTTGGCTAAATTGAACCAATACGGGGGTTGCAAGCGTTACACTTTTGCAATCTGATGGCCCGTATCGCGCGGCGCTCTTGTCGGAGCGCCGCGTTTTTTATATCGAAAGGTGGCACCATGCAGGCATCGCAGCGTCTCGACCGCTTTGGCGCAGAGGTCTTCGCCTCGCTCAACAACAAGCTTCTCGCGCTGAAGGCTCAGGGCAAGACCATTTATAACATGAGCGTGGGCACGCCCGACTTTAAGCCGTACGACCATGTGGTCGAGGCGCTCACGCAGGCAGCCCAAGATCCCGAGATGTGGAAGTATGCCCTGCGCGACCTGCCCGAACTCAAGCAAGCCGTGTGCGATTACTATGAGCGTCGCTTTGGCGTTTCGGGCATTACGCCGTCTATGGTGCAGTCGTGCAACGGCACGCAGGAGGGCGTGGGCCATTTGGGTCTGGCCCTGCTCGATCCGGGCGACACCATTCTGGTTCCCGATCCGTGCTATCCGGTCTTTGAGGCGGGTGCCAAGATCGCCGATGCCAAGCTCGAATACTATCCGCTGGTCGCCGAGCATAATTACCTGCCCTATGTGGCGGGTATCGATCCCGAGGTGGCCGATCGTGCCAAGTATATGATCGTGTCGCTGCCCGCGAACCCGGTCGGCTCGGTGGGTACGCCCGAGGTCTACGAGGAGATTATCGCCTTTGCCCGCGAGCATGATCTGTTGATCGTTCATGACAACGCGTACTCCGACATCGTGTTCGACGGCGAGCCGGGCGGCAGCTTCTTGCAGTATCCCGGCGCGCTCGAGGTGGGCGTGGAGTTCTTCTCGCTTTCCAAGTCGTTTAACGTCACCGGTGCGCGTATCGGCTTTTTGGTCGGTCGCGAGGATGTGGTCTCTGCCTTTGCCAAGCTGCGCGGCCAGATCGACTTTGGCATGTTCTTCCCGATCCAGAAGGCTGCTATCGCCTGCCTGAACGGTCCGCGCGATGAGGTCGAGGCGCAGCGTCTGAAGTACCAGGAGCGCCGCGATGCCCTGTGCGACGGTCTTGAGGGCCTGGGCTGGGAGCGTCCCAACGCGCATGGCTCTATGTTTGTGTGGGCCAAGCTTCCCGGTGGCCGCGCCGATTCCATGGCGTTTTGCGAGGAGCTCATGGAGAAGGCCGGCGTTGTGGTGACGCCGGGCGCGAGCTTTGGTCCTTCGGGCGAGGGACACGTGCGCATGGCGCTGGTTCTGCCACCCGATCAGATTGCTTTGGCTGTCGAGGCCATTCGCGAGGCGGGCCTGTATTAGAAAGCTATTTCGCCTCGTCAATAGCTCGAAACCGATTTCGTGCAGTTATTTTACGAATCCTGCAAACAATTTCGGTAAACGGTCGATTTTTGGCTGCGAATAGGAGCATAATCAAAGTCCCGATTGGATGTATTGGGATTACGGCAAGCCGCTCGGGTCGTTCCCGGGCGGCTTGTTTGTGGAGAGAGATGGGAGTTTCAAATGGTTAACGAGAAGAAGGTCGCTATTGTCGGCTGCGGTTTCGTCGGTTCGTCGTCGGCGTTCGCGTTGATGCAGAGTGGTCTGTTCTCCGAGATGGTTCTCATCGACGTGGACAAGAACCGCGCCGAGGGTGAGGCCCTGGATATCGCGCACGGCATGACGTTTGCCGAGCCGATGAAGATCTACGCCGGCGATTACTCCGATGTCGCCGACGCCGCCATGATTGTCGTCACCGCTGGTGCTGCCCAGAAGCCCGGTGAGACCCGCCTGGACCTGGTCAATAAGAACGTAAACATCTTTAAGTCCATTATCCCCGAGATTAAGAAGTCCGGCTTCGACGGCATTCTGCTCATCGTCTCCAACCCGGTTGATGTTCTGACCTACGCTGCCATCAAGATGTCCGGCCTGCCCGAGGGCCATGTCATCGGCTCCGGTACCGTGCTCGACACCGGCCGTCTGCAGCAGATGCTTGGTGCCCACGTCGAGGTTGACCCGCGCGATGTCCAGGCCTATGTCATGGGTGAGCACGGCGACTCCGAGTTTGTCGCTTGGTCCAGCGCTCAGGTTGCCGGCGTGCCGCTGAACACCTTCTGCGAGCTTCACGGTCATCTGGAGCATGAGACCGCCGAGAAGCGCATCGCCGAGGACGTCAAGAACTCCGCCTACACCATCATCGAGAAGAAGCACGCCACCTACTACGGCGTCGCCATGGCTGTCAAGCGCATCTGCACCGCTGTTATGCGTGACGAGCAGACCGTTCTGCCCGTTTCCTCGCTCATGGTGGGCGAGTATGGCCTGTCCGATCTGGCTATCTCCATGCCGACGGTCGTTGGCCGTGACGGCGTCGTCTGCCGCGTTCCCGTGCCGTTGAACGATGACGAGCAGCATGAGCTCACCGCCTCCGCCAAGGCCCTCAAGGACATCATCGACAGCGTCGACTTCTCCTGCTAAATTCGGCTCGTTTAAGCAACAGGCTACAATGAAGGCGTCCGGATCCATGTGACCCGGGCGCCTTTTTATGCATTTGGGACAGGTTTGTTTGCAGCAATCTTCGATGCGCCTGGGGCGGGATCGACCGCTATACTGGTTCGTGCCGAAATCGATCTAGAACGGAATGCCGTATATGAAAATCAATCACGCGATTCTGCATATCCTGGACTTTGACTCTGCCGTCAACGTCATGAGCCAGCGCGAGCTCGATATCGAGAGCCGTACCGTGCGCAACTTCGTGACCACACATCTGCGCCGCGCGCGTACCTCGGCCGACAACAAACGCGCCACGTTTGCCGAGAACTCTGCGTTTGGTGGTGAGCTCAAGGGCTATTTCTTTGGCGAGCGCGAGTTCGTGGACCTGTCGCAGCAGATTGCGGAGTTTATCTCCTCCGAGCTCACCAAAGCCGAGAAAGCCGAGTCCACCGACGTGCTCGTGGCCGATTTTGACGACGATGAGGATGCCCGCTGGTTTGCCGTGATGCTGCTGGGCTCCAAGCAGGCTTTTATGCACGAAGTGGGTCGCGAGGAGGGGGAGGTGCGCAACGACATCGCGCGCCACTACGCCATTCTGCCGAACCCCTCGCAAAAGGTGCCGAGCTATGCCATCGTGCGCGCGAGCACCATGGAGATCGGCTATGTGGACAAGAAACGCAAGATCGCCGGCGAGGACCGTATGCTTATCCCCGATGGCCTGCTGCAGTGCGACACGGGCGTATCGGGCAAGGAGGTCATCGACACCGTGACGCGTGTGGTCGAGGAAGTCGCCGAGGAGCACGGTGCCAACACGGCTGTAGCGCTCGCTAAGGTTAAGGCTGCCGTTGCCGAGAAGGTCGAGGATGACGAGGAGCTGCCGCCTTGGGATATCGTCGATGAGGTCTTTGAGGACGAGCCGGTCATCAAAGAGAGCGTGCGCGCGGCACTGACCGAGGAGAAGGTGCCTGAGCGCGTTCCCGTGGAGCGCAAGCAGGTCGAGCGCGCGGCCGTGCGCAATCACAAGATTCGTACCGATACGGGCATCGAGATCAGCTTCCCGGCCGAGATGGGTTCGAACTCCGAGTACATCGAGTTTGTCAACGAGCCCAACGGCCTCATCTCCATCGAGCTCAAAAACATCGGAAGTATTGAGAATCGATAAACTGCTCTTGGACGTTGCAAAAAAACAAAGGCCGAAGCCCTTTGGGACTTCGGCCTTTTTTGTTTTCGGCTTGGTTGCTGACATTGCGCCGCAGGTTGAGCTCACGTCAGCGAAAACGCCCCTAGGCGAGCAAGGTGACGTGAAAGAGGAGGGCATTGACCTTCTGGTCATGCCCGACGATTGAACGTCAGATTGTCGCTTAGGGGCGTTTGCAGCGTCGAGCCGTTATGCGGTTTGGTAAAACCGCGTAACTTCTACAGCTGGCGCAGGCCCTCTTCCAGGCCGGTCTTGCTGTTGGTCTTCTCGTCGCGCATCTTGATGACGCGGGCGGGGACACCGGCCACGACGGCACCGGCGGGGACGTCCTCGACGCACACGGCGCCGGCGGCAACGACAGCGCCCTTGCCTACGTGCACGCCCTCCAGAACCACGGCGTTGGCGCCGATCATGACATCGTCCTCGATGATGACGGGCGTGGCGCTTGCGGGCTCCACGACGCCCGCCAACACGGTGCCGGCGCCGATGTGGCAGTTCTTGCCCACGGTGGCGCGACCGCCCAGTACGGCGCCCATATCGATCATGGAGCCCTCGCCGATAACGGAGCCGATGTTGATGATGGCGCCCATCATGATGACGGCACGGTCGCCAATCTCGACGCGGTCGCGGATGATCGCGCCCGGCTCAATGCGGGCGTTGATGCCCTTAAGGTCGAGCATGGGCACGGCGGAGTTGCGGCAGTCGTTCTCCACATCGTAGTAGTCGATGGAATCGGCGTTGGCGTCCAGGATGGCCTTGAGCTCATCCCAGTCGCCAAAGACGGTCTTGCCACGACGACCGCCGTAGACATGTGCGTCGCCCCAGGCAACCTTCATGCCCGGCTTCTCGCGCACGTACAGCTTGACGGGCGTCTTTTTTGGCGCGGTGGCGATGTAGTTGATAATCTCCTGTGCATCCATCTCGGCTGCGTTGCTCATTTGCTATCTCTCCTTTGGGTGGATTCGGTTGATACCTGGTTAGGCAAACATGACCTGGTCGAACGTATAGAAGCCGGGTTCGCGGGCGACGAGCTTCTGCGCGGCTGCCAGGGCGCCGTTGACAAAGATCTGACGGCTCGTGGCGCGGTGGGTGAGCGTGACTTCCTCGTCCTGGCCAAAGAAACCCACCTCGTGCACGCCGGCTACGGTGCCGCCGCGCAACGAGTGCATACCGATTTCCTTGGGGTCGCGCGCGCCGCACATGCCCTCGCGGCCATAGACGGGGTGGTAGCCTGCCTCGGGCTCGGCCTCGACGACGGCGTCGAGCAACAACTTGGCAGTGCCGCTGGGGGCGTCGACCTTTTGGTTGTGGTGCGTCTCGACGATCTCGCAGTCAAAGCCGGGCAGCTCGCGTGTGGCCTGGGCCACCAGATGACGCAGGGCGGCGATGCCGATGGAGTAGTTGCCCGAGTGCATAACGCGGGTGTTCTGGCCCAGCTCACGCAGGCGGTCCATCTGCTCAGGTGAATAGCCCGTGGTGCCGGAAACGAGTGCGGCGCCCGTGCGCTCGACATAGGCGACGACGGCATCGAAGGTCACGACGTTCGAGAAGTCGATAATCACATCGGCAGCCGGTGCGTTCTCGAGCTCGCTCAAATCGAAGCCAATCTGGGCCACGATATCAAAAACGGGCTGACCGGCGGCGTCGACAATGCCCTCGGCGGTGGTGCGGATGAGCGAGCCCATGCGGCCCGTTCCCATAATGACGGTCTTAATCAAGCAGACCAGCTCCCTTCAGAGCATCGGTAAGTGCGGATCGCGTGTCGTCTGCCATGGGGCACAGCGGCATACGGTAGTTTGCCTCGATCATGCCCATCTGGGCGAGCGCTTCCTTAACGGGGATGGGGTTGACCTCGCTAAAGAGGGCGTTGATGAGCGGCTGGCCGGCAATCTGGATATCGCGGGCGCGCGCTACGTCGCCGTCCAGATAAGCGCGGCACATGTCGTGTACGAGCTGCGGCTGCACGTCTGCCCACACGCTGATGGTGCCCGAGGCACCCAGGCTCATGAGCGGCACGGTAAGTGCGTCCTCGCCCGAGTACATGCGGAAGTCGTCGGACAGCAGGTGGGCGATCTTGGCCGCGTAGGCGACGTTGCCCGACGCTTCCTTAATGCCCATGATGTTGGGATGTGCGGCCAGGCGCTCCACGTTGTGCTCGCTGATACCGCAGCCGCAACGACCAGGGATGTTGTACAGGATGCAGGGGATGTCCACGGCATCGGCGACGGTCTTAAAGTGCTGATAGATGCCCTCTTCATTGGACTTGTTGTAGTAGGGGGTAATGAGCAGCAGGCCATCGGCTCCCAAGCCTTGGTAGGTGAGCGACTTGGTGAGCATAGTTTGCGTGGAGTTGGAGCCCGAGCCGGCGATGACGGGGACGCGTCCTGCAACATGCTTGACCACGGCGGCGACAACGGAGTTGTCCTCGTCGTCGGTCATCGTGGCGCTCTCGCCGGTGGTGCCCAGGGTGAGGATGGCGTCGGTGCCATTTTGTAAGTGGAAATCGATAAGGCGCTCGAGTGCGTCAAAGTCGACGCTGCCGTCCTTTTTAAACGGCGTGACAAGGGCGACGATTGAGCCCTCGAGATTGCGGATATCCATGTTCTTCTCCTTCGCTTCCGCGATCTGGATGCGTTTGTTCCATTGGGCGGCGACGGCCAGGCGCTCGTCCTGAGCGCGACGACGAGCGCTTTCGGCACGCGATTTGGCCAGCAGCTCACGGCCGCACGGCAGCACGTCGAGCGTGGCAAAATAATCGCCCGGGCGCTCGGCGCGGCGGATAAGGTCGGCCGAGCCGTCGGGGCGCAGCAGCACCTCGGCGGAGCGCAGGCGGCCGTTGTAGTTGTAGCCCATGGAGTAGCCATGCGCGCCGGTATCGTGGATCACGAGCACATCACCCATGTCGATCTGCGGTAGCTCGCGGTCGATGGCGAACTTGTCGTTGTTCTCGCACAGATTGCCCGTAATGTCGTACGTGTTTGTAACAGACGCCGCGGTCTTGTCGGCGCCACCCGGCTGGCCCATCACCGTAATGTGGTGGTAGGCGCCATACATGGCAGGGCGGATCAGGTCGACGGCGCTTGCGTCGACACCGATATAGTCCTTGTAGATCTGCTTCTCATGGATGGCCTTGGTGACCAGGCAGCCGTAGGGGCCCATCATAAAGCGGCCCATCTCGGTGCAGATGGCCACATCGTCCATGCCGGCGGGAACCAGAATCTCGTTGTATGCCGCGTGCACTCCCTCGCCGATGGCGTGAATGTCGTTGACCTTCTGCTCGGGCAGGTAGGGGATGCCGACGCCGCCGGATAGATTGATGAAGGCGACGTGTGCGCCGGTCTCGCGCTCCAGGCGCACGGCAAGCTCAAAGAGGATGCGCGCAAGCTTGGGGTAGTAGTCGTTGGTGACGGTGTTGCTGGCAAGGAAGGCGTGGATACCAAAGTCCTCGGCGCCCTTGGCCTTGAGCGTGCGGAAGGCCTCGAAGAGCTGCTCGGTGGTCATGCCGTATTTGGAGTCGCCGGGGTTATCCATGATGCCATTGGAGAGCTGGAACAGGCCGCCCGGATTAAAGCGGCAGCTGACCGTCTTGGGGATGGGCCCCGCAACGCGCTCAAAGAACTCGATGTGGCTGATGTCGTCAAAGTTGACGATGGCACCCAACTTGTCGGCGAGCTCAAAGTCCGCCGCCGGTGTGTCGTTGGACGAGAACATGATGTCGTGTCCCGTGATACCCAGCGAGCGGGCGATCATGAGCTCGGTATAGCTCGAGCAATCGCAGCCGCAGCCGTATTCGTTGAGAATGGAGATGAGCGCCGGGTTGGGGTTGGCCTTGACGGCAAAGTACTCCTTAAAGCCCGGGTTCCATGCAAAGGCGTCGCGCACTTCCTGCATGTTGCGGCGGATGCCCGCCTCGTCGTATAGATGAAACGGCGTGGGAAACTGCTCGACGATATGCTCAAGCGTCTCCTTGTCCACAAACGGCTGCTTGGCCGCATATGCCTCGTTGGGGGTCAATGCCATGTCCCGTAAACCTCGCTATCCAGACGGCGCCATCTGCGCATCGAATCCGCATAGCGTGGACCCAATGTCCGGATAGCGCTCCCGCATTGCTGCAGACAGTCCTGCGGGTGTTTCCCGCAGGCCCACCAGGTTGTTCGTGCCTGAAAAACCCAGTTCGGCGGGTTTCGCCTCCCCGCGGGGTCAAAGCCTGCCGGCTCGCCCGCGGCTCTTCGTGCCCGCGCCTCTATCAAGTGGTAACGACCCTACCACGTTGCACTTTACCAAACAAGAGTATTCGTATATAACGTTTAAAAAATGCAGGGATATGCTAGAAACAAGGGCGTCACAATTCTGCATCACAATATTGTGTGAATGGATATGCCCCATGAAAGGATCCTTTATGACCGAGCTCCAAGAACTCCGGCGCTATCGTCGCGACCTGCATCGCATTCCGGAGCTCGACTTCGATCTTCCGCAAACCATCGCCTATATCGAGGGCGTGCTCGCCCCGCTTGCTTGCGAGGTGACCCATCCCTGTCCGAGCTGCGTCTGCGCCTTCTTCGACGCTGGCACGGGCGCCGCGCATGCCACGGCGATTCGCGCCGATATGGACGCGCTTCCCATCGCGGAGGCGACGGGCGCGGCCTTTGCCTCGACACATCCCGGAAAGATGCACGCTTGCGGACACGATGGACACATGGCCATGGCGCTTGCGGCGGCGACCTTTGTCGATCGCACGATTCGTGAGCAACCGGGTGCCATCAAGCGCAACGTGCTCTTTGTGTTCCAGCCGGCCGAGGAGACGACCGGTGGCGCCAAGACAGTTTGTGAGAGTGGGGTGTTTGAGCGCTACGGGGCAGACCGTATCTTCGGGTTCCACGTATGGCCCGACCTGCCTGCGAACACGTTGGTGAGCTGTTCTGGTCCGCTGCTGGCGCGCTCGAGTGAAACGCACGTGCACATTCACGGGACAAGCATCCATATCGCCAAGACATACGGCGTTCCAGTCGAGGAATCGCACGACGCGGCGCTGGCAGCAGCCAAGTTTTTGGTTGCCGAGCGCGAACTGATGGACGAGTTGGGTGCCGACGAGCCCTGCATTGGCAAGTTCGGCCTGCTGCAGGCCGGCACCGTCTGCAATGCGGTTGCGGGGGAGGCGCATGTCGCTGGCAGCCTGCGCGTGTTTACGGATGACATGTTTGACCGTGCGCGCGAGGGCGTGAGCCGCGTGCTGGACGAGGCCTGCGCCGCAACGGGCTGCACGTACGACCTCGACTTTGCCGAGGGCTATCCGCCAGTCGATAACGACCCCGAGCTGTTTGCCCACATTGCGCCTGCCTTGTCCGAGCTGCAACTCGTGGACGAGCCGCTGCTGATTGCCGAGGATTTCGCGTTCTACCAGCGCCATCTGCCGGGCGTGTTCTTCTTGCTGGGCACGGGCGTTCCTGCCAGTCGGGATAATCCGAGCGACGCCGAGGGCTGCCCTGCCTATGCCACAAGTGCCCTGCATACTGATACCATGCTCTTTGACGAGGAAATCCTACTCAAGGGCCTCGATGTCTATAAACGATTGCTTTTGCTTGCTTAAGTGTCGAAGGATACCTGTCTAGAAAACACGAACAGATGTACGGTATAATAGAGATGTAAGCCTATAGAAACGTTTGACGTTATTAACGTAAGGCGATACTATGATTGCATCATATAAAGATGGAGACACTGAACGCTTTGCAATGGGTACGCGGATTAGGAAGTTCATTCCTTTTGAGCGGGTCGCCTTGAGGAAGATTCGCCAACTGCAGATCTGCGCTTCGCTTGATGATCTTCGCGTTCCGCCAGGCAATCGTCTTGAAGCGTTGAAGGGCGATCGCGCCGGTCAATATAGTATCCGTGTCAATGAGCGCTATCGGGTCTGTTTTGAGTGGAGACAGGGGATGGCTTGGAATGTCGAAATCGTCGATTATCACAAGTGATGAGACTGCGCCCGATTTGCTGCCGCCGGTGACTCCTGGCGAGCTTCTCAAAGAGGAATTTCTTGTCCCTATGGGCATTTCTCAATATCGCCTTGCTAAGGAGACCGGGATTCCGGCTCAACGCATTGGGCAGATTGTCTTGGGGAGGCGTCGTGTGACGGCCGACACCGACCTTCGCCTTTGTCGCTACTTTGGCCTGACGGATGGTTATTGGCTGCGCGCCCAGATAACGTTTGATCTCGAGGCGGAGAAGAGGCGCATCGAACCGGAACTGGATAAGATCATTCCTGTCCAGCAGGCTATCGCATTGTAGTGTTCAAAGATGTTGAGGTTGGAGTGACGATGGGGCGACGCCGACAGACTGCCGTGTATAGTCCGGGTGGATGCGGGTGTGGGTTGCTGCTGCTCCCGGTTATTGCTGTGAGCATTGGCGTGATGTTTGCGCTTGCTGGACTGGCCGCGGCGGCACTCGTGTTGCTGATTGCTGCTATTGGTGTGACGATTTGGCTCTATCGTTGCCGCGAGCAACGTCGTGCCGACGGTAAAACCAATGTTGGATGGACTATCTTTTTGGTCGTCGCCTACCTATTGAGCATCAGTTATTTGGCCTTCTTTATCCTGTTACTTGTGAGCACCTTTACCGGGGAATCCGTCACGGTGGGGTAGGCTTCGATGAGCCTCTTGAGGATGAGGCGAGGGGGCGGACTCTGAATGAACAGCGCTCCACGTCAATATGTTTCATTCGTTGTGTAGCAATCCGAATGCGCAAGCGTTTGGCGTGAGAGTGCCGCCGCCAGCAACACGGGGATGCAGGCCGCGATCGCCAGCCCCATGCCAGCTCATCGCAAAAGCGTGTCAACGTCGCGCTCGACCACGGCCATTTCCTGCTCGAGTTTGTAGGCTCGCTCGATTTTTTACATTGCATCAGTTCTGTTTTTCATAGCGTCAGCTATTGGCTTTACGAGTGGAAATGAAAGTTCTATGGCTATAGCGTGGTTATGTCTTGGTTCTTCATTTCTTTGCTTGGGTTCGACTCATAAGAAAAAGAAAAAAATACAGATGATAAAAAATTTCCTGCTTGTATTGTTGGAAAATCGGTATTTCAGGAGGTGTTTTTATGCCACAAATGAATAAGGGAGGAAAATTTATTTTCGGGAAATCACTCATTCAGACGGATGGAACATTGCGGATTCCGCCACAGGCAATGGAAGAATATCGCATTGCAGATGAAGGAAAAGTATATCTTTTTACCGGAAGTAAGATTACCGGTGGCTTCTGCGTCACCCGGAAAGGCCTTTTGCATCCGTCAAAGCTTGGTCACATTTTGGACGATACTC
>CABUQW010000023.1 GCA_902493895.1 uncultured Collinsella sp.
AAACAAAGCAGGCGCCCCGGCCCTGGAGATGTAACCCTGGCTGACCATAGTTGGATGCACGGTCCACAAGGCAGCGTGAGCAAAGTCCCTATTACATTAAAAAGAATCAGCCCCCGCATATCGAAACAGTCGAGAGGGCCGCCTCCGGGCGGGTTGCCTTGGTCTGAGAAGTTCGCGAAGCCCACTTCTCAGACCAAGGCAACCCGCCCGGAGGCGGCCCCAGCGCGAGACCGTCCAGCGCAAGCGCTCCCCGAGCAACCGCTCGCCGCTGGTTGCACAAAAGTCAGCGAGCGGGTTCCAGGTGCCCCAGGTCGTCGTGAAAGAGGAGTGACGCGTACTTTATGTACGCGAGCGACGGTTTGAACGGCGAGATGGGGTGCCTGGGACCCGCGCAGCGTCGAGCCATTACGCGGTTTGGTAAAACCGCGTAACTAAGTTACTCGTTGTCGCCGGCAGTTAGCTGCGTTGCGGAGAGTGCGCCGTCGGCAGCGGTTGCGGCTGCGGCGTCGGGCCAGACCCAGTCGGTAAAGGCCGGGTGATCGAAGCCCTCGTCGCACGCAAACTCGAAGGCCTCGGTGCGGAAAGCCTCCCACCCATCAATCTGCTCGGCAAACTTATCGGCGTCGACCATGCGCAGCACGTCGGCGGCCAGAGCCCAGCGGTCCATGTTGTTCAGGCGCAGCATGTCGAACGGCGTGGTCGTGGAGCCCTTCTCCTCGTAGCCATGGACACGGAAGGCGTCGTGGCCGGGACGGTTCCAAATCAGACGGCGGATCGTGCCGGCATAGGCGTGGAATGCGAAGAGCACGGGTTTCTCGCCGCAACCGAACAGCTCAGCCCAGCGCTCATCACTGATGGCTTGGTCGTTCTCGCAGACGTTCTGGATCTTGAGCAGGTCGACCACGTTGACGAACCACACCTTAATGCCCAGCTCGCGCAGCATATCGGTTGCAGCCAGAGCCTCGAGCGTCGGTACGTCACCGCACGTGGCGACCACGACGTCGGCCTCGGCGAGCGAATTGGCGGTCGATGCCCACTCCCAAGTCGCGACGCCCTCGGCGAGCTCGGCCTTAGCCTCGTCGACCGTCTGGAAGGTCGGGGCAGGCTGCTTGCCGCAGAAGATGGCGTTGACACAGTCGGTGGACTGGTAGACGCGCTCGGCCACGGCGAGGGCCATGTTGGCGTCGGCCGGATAGTAAGCATTCACGATGTGCGTGTCGTTTGCCTTGTTGAGCAGCAGGTCGATAAAGCCGGGGTCCTGATGCGAGAAGCCGTTGTGGTCCTGACGCCAGACATGGCTCGACAGCAGAATGTTGAGGCCGCTGATGGGGGCACGCCACGGAATCTCGCGCTTGGTGGCCTCGAGCCACTTGCAGTGCTGGTTGACCATGGAATCGACCACGTGGACAAAGCTCTCGTAGGAGCTCCACACACCGGAGCGGCCGGTGAGCACATAGGCCTCGAGGAAACCCTCGCACTGGTGCTCGGACAGCTGCTCGACAACCTTACCGGAACCGGCCAGCAGCTCGTCGTTGGCATCGTCCTCGTAGAAGCCGGCATCCCACTGCTTCTTGGTCACCTTGTAGGCAGCCTGCAGGCGGTTAGACGCGGTCTCGTCAGGACCGAAGATGCGGAAGTCGTCCATGTTCTTGGCCAGGACATCGGCGGTGTACTCACCAAAGACACGGGCGGCCTCGGTGGAGCCCCAGCCGTGGCCCTTCTCGGCGACGGGAATCTCGTGAGCGTGGATATCGGGCAGCTCGAGCTCGTGGCGGACCTTGCCGCCGTTTGCGTTGGGGTTGGCGCCGATGCGCAGCTCACCGGTCGGCATAAAGGCCGTCACCTCGGGGCGCACCTGGCCCTCGGGCGTAAAGAGTTCCTCGGGCCTGTAGGAGCGCAGCCACTCGCGCAGCACGCGGAAGTGCTCGTGGGTGTCCTTGGCACTCGCCAGCGGTACCTGATGGGCACGCCAAGAGTCCTCGGTCTTCTTGCCGTCGATCTGCTTGGGGCAGGTCCAGCCCTTGGGCGTGCGGAACACGATCATGGGGTATGCCGGACGGACCACGGTCTCGCCCGCGGCGGCCTGGGCCTGAGCGGTGGCCTTGATGTCGCAGATCTCGTCAAAGACCTGCTCAAACAGGGCGGCGAAGCGCTCATGGATGTTTGCGTGGCTCTCGTCGTCAAAGCCGGCGACAAAGAAGTGCGGCTTATAGCCCATGCCCTCAAAGAATTTGGTGAGCTCTTCGTCGGACACGCGGGCGAGGATGGTGGGGTTGGCGATCTTGTAACCGTTGAGGTGCAGGATCGGCAGGACGATACCGTCGGTTGCCGGGTTCACGAGCTTGTTGGACTGCCAAGAGGTGGCAAGCGGGCCGGTCTCGGACTCACCATCGCCCACCACGGCCACGGCCAGCAGGCTCGGGTTATCCATGACGGCACCGTAGGCGTGGCTGAGCGTGTAGCCGAGCTCGCCGCCCTCGTGGATGGAGCCGGGCGTCTCGGGCGCAAAGTGACTCGGAATGCCGCCAGGGTAGGAGAACTGGCGGAAGAACTTCTGCAGGCCGGCCTCGTCGTTGGTGATGTCGGGGCGGATCTCGCGGTAGGTGCCGTCGAGCAGCGACTGGGCGGTGCCGGCGGGACCACCGTGACCAGGGCCCATCAAGAAGATGGCATTCTGGTTGTGATCGGCGATGAGGCGATTGACGTGACCGAACAGGAAGTTGATGCCGGGCGTGGTGCCCCAGTGACCGACCAGGCGGTGCTTAACGTCCGGACGACCAAAGTCGCGCGTCTCGCCGGTCTTCTCGTCGACAAAGTCGGGGCGCATCAGCGGATTGGAGCGAAGGTAGATCTGGCCGACGGACAGATAGTTCGATGCGCGCCAATACAGGTCGACGCCCTCGAGCTCGGAAGCCGGCACCTCGTGTCCCAGCTTTTGCCACGGCGTTCCCAGTGTTTTAGCCATTGTTTATGTCCCTTCGCTGTGCGGTCACCCTCCGATACGGCAACCATTCGTTGGGACTAGTATATTTGCTAAAACGTTTTATCATGGTGAAAAAACGTTTTATCATCCTTATCAATCGCATCGATCTGCAAAACGCGACATTCACCTGCGGCGTTGCCTGTCACAGGTGCTCCACATTCGGTTTCTGCAAATTGATAAACGTGTTTAGTTGTGTTTAGTAAGCTCGAGCACGCTGCCCTTAACGATAAGCGCCGGTTCCAGGACGACCTCTTCGGCACGTCTACCGCCCCTACCGGCAAGACGCTTGGACATGCAGCCAAAGGCATGCTCCGCGAGCACGCCAGGATCCTGTTCGATTGCGGTCAGCGCCGGCTCAAAGAGAACGTCGGCCGCCGAGTTGTCATAGCTTACGACCGAGATATCGCCTGGGATGCTCTTCCCCATCTCGTGCAAGCGCTTGAGCAAACCGAGGGCAATGTTGTCCGAGCTTGCGAACACGGCGGTGGCGTCAGTTGCGAGTACCGCCTCCGAGGCCTCGTATGCGCTCGGAATGTAGTACTCGCTCTCAAACTCCAGGCGCGCGTCGATGGGCAGCCCCACCTCGCGCAGCGCACGCTCATAGCCGGCGAGTCGCTTGCGACCCGTGTTGGACCGGCGCGCGTTAACCAGGCAGGCGATACGACGGTGGCCCTGCTCAATCAGATAGCGAGTGGCCATATAGCCGCCCATCTCGTGATCGAACATCACCTTATCGCACTCGAGCCCCTCAATGGCACGGTCGACCATTACGGCCGGGATGGGCAGATGGCTGACTTCTTCGCGCAGAGCGCGGTCGTCGGAGAACTCGTCGCCCACCACCAGAAAGACGCCATCAACACCGCGCGTCACCAGCTGGCGCAGCAGCTCCAGGTCGTCCTCGGCGCTTCCGCCCGAGCTGGTAATAAAGAGCGCATAGCCGTCCTCGCGGCAGCGCTTTTCCAGACTGCCGGCGAGCGAGGCAAAAAATCGGCTCTCGATGTTGGGGACGATAAGGCCCAGGGTGCGCGACTCGCGCATGACCAGGCTGCGCGCGATCTGGTTGGGAACATAGTGGTTGCGCGCCGCGACCTCCTTGATGAGCTTGCGGTTTTCTTCCGAGATGCGACAGGGCCGATTATTGAGAACAAGCGAGACCGACGAGGGGGAAAGCCCCACCTCCTGGGCGATCTGCTTGAGGGTGACTTTGTTGGCCATCTCGCTCCTTCCGGGTTTACGCGCAATCTCTTGAAAGTATAGCGACTGCCCCTCTACCTCGATGATAAACACTTTACCAATCCGGTAGACGGCTGTTTTATCGCCGTCAGCGCGCCAAATCCGCCCGGGTGGGGTATATTGCAATCGATTGATGACGACGACCACCAAAAGGCGGATATTCATATGCACGAGAACGACTTTTTTAACGAAGACCTGCTGTGCGCGCTCGCTGGCGTTGCCGGCGAGGACAACGTGTTGATGAGCGAGCCCATGCGCGAGCACACCACGTTTAAGATCGGCGGCCCGGCCGACGTCTTTGTCACGCCCGATACCGAGCAGGGCCTCGTCGCCACGCTCGACACCTGTTATCGCTGCGACCTGCCGCTCACCATCGTGGGCAACGGCTCCGACCTGCTCGTCGGCGACAAGGGTATCCGCGGCGTCGTCGTGGCGTTGGGCGAAGGCCTCTCCGACATTACGGTCGACGGTACGCACGTCACGGCGGCGGCCGGCGCCTTGCTTTCCGATGTCGCCGCGGCGGCAGCCGAGGCCGGTCTCACCGGCATGGAGCCCATCTCGGGCATCCCCGGATCGGTCGGCGGCGCCTGCTACATGAACGCCGGCGCCTACGGTGCCTGCATGGCAGACGTGCTGGAGTCTGCGCGCGTCTACAAGCCCGCCCGCATGCTCGACGACGGCACCCGCGGCAGCGGCAACATCATCGAGTTCGATGTCGATGAGCTCAACCTGGGCTATCGCAAGAGTCGCATCGCCGACGACGGCTTTATCGTTCTTTCTGCCACCTTCAACCTCGCACCGGGCAACGCCGCGATGATCAAGGCCGACATGGACGACTACCGCCAGCGCCGCGAGGACAAGCAGCCGCTCGACATGCCGAGTGCCGGCTCCATCTTCAAGCGCCCCGAGGGTTACTTTGCCGGCAAGCTCATCATGGATGCCGGCCTGCGAGGACACGCCGTTGGCGGCGCGCAGGTAAGCGAAAAGCACTGCGGTTTTATCGTCAACGCCAACCACGCCACCGCCGCCGACGTTGACGAACTCATCCGCCACATCCAAACAACCGTCAAAGGCCAATTCGACGTAGACCTAGAACCCGAAGTCCACCGAGTAGGCGAATTCCTCTAAAAGAGAAGGCCCCGAAAGGGGCCTTCACCATATTTATTCAGATAACCCAGTCCGGCGTGTGGCGTATTGGATCCGAGAGGTCCGTGGCTGCCCGAAAGGCATTAGGTTGATCGCGAGTTCCGCACGAGCCGGAGAGCACTTAATGTGCTCTCCGTGCGAGCAGGACTGTCCGAGCAGGCAACCTAATGCCTTTCGGGCAGCCACGGACCAACTTACTTCAAACCACCGTTACGACAGCGCAATACCGCCGAGCCAGCCCCAACGCACGCCAGAGCCAGTGCCATAGAAGCTAATAAACGAGTCAAGCGACTTAGACGTAATGGCGCCCTCGTTGCTCATAACGATACCGCCGCCAACGTAGATACCCACATGACCGTAGATAAGGCCCGGAGCACCCGTGCCGCTGTGTGAGGAATCGGCCACGATCATGCCCACCTGCAGCGCCGAGCGGTCGGAGCTATAGCACCAGGCGTTGAACATGTCGCAGGCGTTGCCGCCAAAGTAACCAACGCCGGCATTACGGAAGACATTGGTAACCCACGCCGCGCACCAGTTCTGACCCGGCGAAGGCGTGGAGTAGCACGCGTTGACGACGGCCTGCTGTTTGCCCGAGCCGGCATTCTGCTGCGGAGTTCCGGGCGCATACGATCCACCACCCGAGCTCGAACCACCCGAGTAGGAATTATTCTTGTTCGCGGCAGCCGCGGCAGCGGCAGCCTTCCTAGCGGCCTCCTCAGCCTGGGCGGCAGCGAGGATCTCGGAATCGCGCTGAGCCATGAGCTCCTTGACGTCGTCGGAAAGACCGTTCAGCACGGTCTGGACTTCTTGCTGCTTGGCCTGCATATCCTGCATCTGAGCCGTCTGCTGGTCCTTGAGTTTCTCCAGGTCGGCCTTTTGCGCTTCGAGCTCGGTCTTCTGTGCGTCGAGCTCAGCCTGAATCGTCTGGATATCCTCGATGGCATCGCGGTCGCTCTTGTTGATCTTCTCAACGTAATGCGCGTTGGCGACGAGTTCCTCAAACGAGCCAGAGGCCAGCAGCAGCGACAGGATATTCGTGCCACCGGACTTGTAGCTGGCGGCCACGCGATCGGAAAGGTCGTTGCGCTTCTTCTTGAGCTCGGCCTTCTTTTCATCGATCTGGGCCTGCGTGTCGTCAATCTTGCCCTGGACATTCTCGATGTCGTTGAGGGTCTGGGCATTCTTGTTGGCCAGCGCCGCATACTCATTTGCGATGCTGTCGAGCTGGGCCTGAACCTCGTCGAGCTGGGCCTGGGCGGCATTCAGTTTATCGGTGGTTTCTTTGGAAGCCTCCGCCGCATGGGCGCGAGCGGGCAGGCCAAAAAGAACTGCCGCAGAAGCGGCGCCGAACAGGGCCTTGAGGGCGGTGCGGCGCGAGAGCTCCTGGGAAAGGATGGAATCGCTGTTTGGTGACATATGTACTCCGTTACATGTTTATTTATATGTCGCTCAACTCATACATATTAGCGTACATATGGCGCGTCCCAACGATTTCCACGAACGGCAGGAAACTACAAGGTCAGCGGCTCGCAAGCAAATGCCAAAGATCAGGTTATGCGTACGCGAGCTCTTCTATGAGAACGTTAACATAGTCCTCTGCTTTTCCTACAGCGCACGATTTGGGCGTCCCTGCCTGCGCTATACTCCCCTGAAGAAGTGTTCCTGATTCGATAGGAGACTACATGTCCAAAGCACTCGACCCCAAAGACACCTGCGTCCTCGTTACCGGTGGCGCCGGCTTTATCGGCTCGCACACCGTCGTTCAGCTGCTCGAGGGTGGCTATCAGGTCGTCATCGTCGATGATCTCTCCAACTCCAGCGCCGTCGCCGTCGACCGCGTCAAGACCATCGTGGGCGACGAGGCCGCCAAGAACCTCACCTTCTACGAGGCCAACGTGCTCGACCGCGATGCGATGAACAAGATCTTCGATACCCATCAGATCGACCGCGTCATCCACTTTGCCGGCTTTAAGGCCGTCGGCGAGTCGGTGAGCAAGCCCGTCGAGTACTACCACAACAACATCGAGAACACCCTGGTGCTCATCGACGTCATGCGCAACCATGGCTGCAAGTCCATCATCTTCTCGAGCTCCTCGACCGTCTACGGCGATCCGGACAACCCGCCCGTCACCGAGGAAGACCCCAAGAAGCCCGCGACCAACCCCTATGGCTGGACCAAGTGGATGATCGAGCAAATCCTTATGGACGTCCACACCGCCGACCCCGAGTGGGACGTCGTGCTGCTCCGTTACTTCAACCCCATCGGCGCTCATCCGTCGGGCCTGATCGGCGAGGACCCCAAGGGCATCCCCAACAACTTGGTGCCCTATGTCGCCCAGGTCGCCGTGGGCAAGCTCGAGGCCGTTCAGGTCTTTGGCAACGACTACCCCACCCCCGACGGCACCGGCGTGCGCGACTACATCCACGTGTGCGATCTGGCCTCTGGTCACGTTGCTGCCCTTAATTGGATGAACGGCAAGACCGGCGTCGAGATCTTTAACTTGGGCACCGGCACCGGCACCTCGGTACTCGAGGTCGTCGCCGCCTTCTCCAAGGCTTGCGGCAAGGAGCTGCCCTACGTAATCCGCGAGCGCCGCGCCGGCGACATCGCTGCCAACTGGTGCGATGCCTCCAAGGCCGAGCGCATGATGGGCTGGAAGGCCCAGTACGACATCGCGGACATGTGCCGAGATAGCTGGAACTGGCAGAGCCACAACCCCAACGGCTTCGCCGACGCCGAGTAGCAAAAACCTACATACCGCTCTTGCCCCGATCTCACGTTGTGAGGTCGGGGCTTTTTCATGGCATGTAACCATTCGCCGAAAATCGACCAACTTTTTTATCTTGCCTGTACATGTTTAAACAACATGTTTTACAATAGGCGTATCGGATCAGAACACCGGAGGCGGACTGCACATCCATCGGCAGGCCGACCCCACAACAAGAAGGTTGGTGAGCGCATTCATGGAGCGTGCAAGCGGCGTCCTCATGCCCGTCTCATCTCTGCCCGGACCATACGGAATCGGCGGCTTTGGCTGGAATGCCTACGACTTCGTCGATTTTCTCGCCTCGTGCAAACAACATTACTGGCAGATTCTGCCCCTTACGACGACCAGCTATGGCGATTCGCCCTATCAGTCGTTCTCGGCCCGCGCTGGCAACCCCAACTTCATCGACTTTGCCGAGCTTATCGAGGCAGGGTATCTGGAGCAGCGCGATATCGATGGCGTGTATCTGGGATCCGACCCCAGCAATGTCGACTACGGTGCTATCTTTGGCGGCCGCCGTCAGATTCTCGACCGCGCCGCTGAGCGCTTTGCCGCCGACAAGCCGGCCGATTTCGATGACTTTATCCAGGCCAACGAGGACTGGCTCATCCCCTACTGTGAGTTCATGACCGTCAAAGAGGAGTGCGGTCTCAAGGCGTTTTGGGAGTGGCCCGCGGAACTCCGCACCCGCGGCGAAGCTTCCGCCAAGGTCTGCGCCGACCATCCGGCGCGTATGCTCTACCACCAGATGACGCAGTACTTCTTCAATCGTCAGTGGAGCCGCCTCAAGGCCTATGCCAATGAGCGCGACATTCTCATCATCGGCGACCTGCCCATCTATGTCTCGCGTGACTCCGTCGAGATGTGGGCGACGCCTGAGCTCTTTAAGATCGACGCCGCCGGCAATCCCGTGAGCGTCGCCGGCACGCCGCCCGACCAGTTCTCGGCCACCGGCCAGTACTGGGGCAACCCCATCTACGACTGGGACGCCATGGAGTCCGACGGCTTCTCCTGGTGGGAGGGCCGCATTCGCGCCGCCCTCGACATGTACGACGTCATCCGCCTGGATCACTTCCGCGGCTTCGAGGCCTATTGGGAGGTGCCGTTCTCCTCACCCGATTCGTCCTACGGTTCGTGGACGCAGGGGCCCGGCCTCAAATTCTTCAAGACGCTCGAGGAAAAGCTCGGCACGCTGCCCATCATCGCCGAGGACCTGGGCTTCCTCACCCCCGGCGTCATCGACATGCGCGACAACTCGGGCTTCCCCGGCATGAAGATCCTGCAGTTTGCCTTTGAGGGCACCAACTCGTACTACCTGCCACATAACTACATCGCCAACACCGTCGCCTATGTGGGCACCCACGACAACGAGACGGCGCGCGGTTGGTTTGAGGGAACGGCCACCCCGCGTCAGCGTGAGCAGGCAGCCCTGTACACCCATCAGCAGGCCGGCGAACCCATGGCAGATGCACTCAATCGCACCATCGCAGCCAGCGTGAGCGACACGTGCATCTACACCATGCAGGACCTGCTCAACTTGGGCAACGAGGCGCGCATCAACACCCCTGCCACACTGGGCGGCAACTGGACCTGGCGCATGCTCGACGGCGCCATCACCCGCGAGCTCGAGCACAAACTCACCGACTGGACCGAGACCTACTTCCGCATCCCATCGGAAGCCGAAATCGAGCTTCCTCAATAGGAGCTACCGCGCCCGACCCCTCCCCACCGTGCGGACGCGCTTGCTTTTCCCGCGCGAGGCCACCCCAATCCCCTCGCGCGGGCTTCTCATGAATTGCAGACATGAAACAACCCATCACAGGAGAAAACATGCCCCAAATTAACCTCATGGAACTCGCCAAGCAGTCTTTTGGCACCTCGCTCGAGCAGCTCGACGACCGTCGCATTTACAAGCTGCTGGTCAAACTCGTGCAGGAGCGCTCCGCTGCCTGCCCGCTCAACAACGGCAAGAAAAAGCTCTATTACATTTCCGCCGAATTTTTGATCGGCAAGCTGCTCATCAACAACATGATCGACCTCGGTATCTACGACGAGGTTAAGGACCAGCTCACCGCCGCAGGCCACGACCTCAACAAGATCGAGGAATTCGAGGTCGAGCCGTCGCTCGGCAACGGTGGCCTGGGTCGCCTGGCCGCGTGCTTCCTGGATTCCATCGCCACGCTGGGCTTGACCGGCGATGGCGTGGGCCTCAACTATCACTACGGTCTGTTCCGTCAGCGCTTTGTCGACAACCAGCAGAAGGCCGTCCCCGACGAGTGGCTCGGTGAACAGGACATCCTAGTCGACGATGACCGCTCCTACACCGTCGAGTTCGGCGATTTTGCCGTTACCTCCAAGCTCGTCAACATCGATGTGCCCGGTTACGGCCGGCCCACCAAGAACCGCCTGCGCCTGTTCGACCTGGCGAGCGTAGACGACGGCCTGGTCCCCGGCAGTTCCATCGACTTCGACAAGACCGAGATCGCCAAGAACCTCACCTTGTTCCTCTACCCCGACGATTCCGACGAGCAGGGCCGCCTGCTTCGCATCTACCAGGAATACTTCATGGTGAGCAACGCCGCCCAGCTCCTGATCGACGAGGCCATCGAGCGCGGCAGCAACCTGCACGATCTGGCCGACTACGCCGTGGTCCAAATTAACGACACGCACCCCACCATGGTCATCCCCGAGCTCATTCGCTTGCTCACCACCGAGCACGACATCGAGTTTGACGAGGCCGTGACCATCGTACGCTCCATGGTCGCCTACACTAACCACACGATTCTTGCCGAGGCGCTCGAGAAGTGGCCACTCGCCAGCCTGCAGAAGGTCTCCCCTGCCATCGCCGACATTATCGTCAAGCTCGATGAGATCGCGAAGGCCGAGCACGATGACCCGCGCGTCGCCATCATCGACGAACACGATACCGTCCACATGGCCCACATGGACATCCACTTTGGCTTCTCCATCAACGGCGTAGCCGCCCTCCACACCAAGATCCTGGAGGACACCGAGCTTCATCCGTTCTACGAGATCTATCCCAAGAAGTTCTCCAACAAGACCAACGGCATCACCTTCCGCCGCTGGATCCATGGGGCCAACCCCGCGCTCGCCAGCCTGCTCGACGATGTGATCGGCACCGACTGGCGCAGCACCGGCGATCTGAGCAAACTCGCCAAGTTCGCCGACGACAAGGACGTTCTTGAGCGCCTGGCCGCCACCAAGGTCGAGGCCAAGGCCATCATGCGCCAGTTCATGGCGCTCGAGCAGGGCGTGACCATTCCCTCCAACGCCATCATCGACGTCCAGGTCAAGCGCATCCACGAGTACAAGCGCCAGCAGATGCTCGCGCTCTACATCATCTGGAAGTACCTCGATATCAAGAACGGCAACAGACCTAAGCACCCCGTCACCATCATCTTTGGCGGCAAGGCGGCGCCTGCCTACACTATCGCGCAGGACATCATCCATCTGATCTTGACGCTGTCGCAGTGGATTGCAAACGACCCCGACGTGGCTCCCTACCTGCAGGTTGTCATGATCGAGAACTACAACGTCACCGCCGCCGAGCGCGTGATCCCCGCCGCTGACATCTCCGAGCAGATCAGCCTGGCCTCCAAGGAGGCGAGCGGCACCTCCAACATGAAGTTCATGCTCAACGGCGCCCTAACCCTGTGCACGCTCGACGGCGCCAACGTGGAGATTGCCGAGCTCGTGGGCGACGAGAACATCTATACCTTTGGTGCCTCTTCCAAACAGGTCGAGCAGCTCTACGCCGACGGCACCTACAACGCCGGTGCGCTCTACCGCAAGCCCGGCATTAAACTGCTGGTGGACTTCATCACCAACCCGGCCTTTATGGCGACCGGCAATGCCGAGCGCCTGCAGCGCCTGCACGATGACATTAAGGGCAAGGACTGGTTTATGGCCCTGCTCGACATTGAGGAGTACATCCAGACCAAGGAGCGCGTGTTGGCCGACTACGAGGACCAGGACGCCTGGATGCGCAAGACGCTCATCAATATCGCCAACGCCGGCACCTTCTCGTCCGACCGCACCATCTCCCAGTACAACGACGAGATCTGGCACCTGAGCTAATTCGCTTCCCTTACCCATCCTCTTGAAAACGGAGTCGCGGCAACGCGGCTCCGTTTTTTTGTGTCCCTGTGTTGCCCGTGGCCTGCCTCGACCAAACAATCTCGGTCTGTAACATCTAGCCGGCAAAATTGAGTCTACCTGTTACAAATCTAGATAAACGAAATTGCCCCGATGAACTGTCTCAATCTGTAACAGATAACCGCCGGAATCGGGTCTACCTGTTACAGATTGAGACAGACGGGCAAGGCGGCTAAAACAATCTCAATCTGTAACAGGTAACTGCCGAAATCAGTCCTTCGTGTTACAGGTAGAGATGAAAGGACAGGCAGCTCGACGCTGTCTTGATCTGTAACATCTAGACCCAATTTGCCCCTCTTCCTGTTACAAATCAAGACAAACTGGCAGATGGACAACCCCGACACAAAGAAAGGCTCCCCTCTCGCCCAGTGGACGGGAGGGGAGCCTTATATGTGACCGCGGCAAAAGGATGGCAATACCGCAGTCGCCCAAAGGGAGGGCCCGGATGCACCAGGCCTAGATAAGGTTCTTGCCAGAGACCTTATCGAAGAGGTGGGTCGCGTTCTTCTCAAACTTGAACCAGATGGTGTCGCCAGCCTTGAGCGCGCCCTTGGCCTCGAGGTCGACGACGGGGATAATCAGGACAAACTGGCCGTCGGGAGCGGTCACGTGGACATGCTCGGTCGAGCCCATGAGCTCGGTCACCTCGACGGTACCCTGGAGCGCGCCCTCCTCGCCCTTGTCGGCAAGCAGGATCTGCTCGGGACGCACGCCGGCCGTAATCTCCTTCACGTCGCCGCCGTCCCAGTTGAGGGCAAGTTGAGCGCAAGTCTCGGGGGCGAGTGCCACGTTCATATCCTCGGTCTTGACGGTAAAGCCGTTGCCCGAGCGCACCAGCTGGGCATCGAAGAAGTTCATCTGCGGCACGCCGATGAAGCCGGCGACGAAGATGTTCGCGGGATGGTTGAAGACCTCCTGCGGCGTGGCGATCTGCTGGACGACGCCGTCCTTCATGACCACGATACGGTCGCCAAGGGTCATGGCCTCGGTCTGGTCGTGAGTAACATAAATGAACGTGCCCTTGATCTCGTGGCGCAGCTTAATGAGCTCGGCACGCATCTGGTTACGAAGCTTGGCGTCCAGGTTGGACAGCGGCTCGTCCATCAGGAAGACCTTGGGGTCACGCACGATGGCGCGGCCGATAGCGACACGCTGGCGCTGGCCGCCGGAGAGCGCCTTGGGCTTACGGTCGAGATACTCGGTAATGCCCAGAATCTCGGCAGCAGAGCGAACCTTGCGGTCGATCTCGTCCTTGGGGACCTTCTTGAGCTCAAGCGTAAACGCCATGTTCTCGTACACCGTCATATTGGGGTACAGAGCATAGCTCTGGAACACCATGGCAATGTCGCGGTCCTTGGGTGCCACGTCGTTGACGCGCTTGCCGTCGATGAGCACGTCGCCCGAGGTAATGTCCTCCAGGCCGGCAACCATGCGCATCGTCGTGGACTTACCGCAGCCAGAGGGGCCAACGAGGACGATGAACTCCTGGTCGTGAACGGTGAGGTTGAAGTCCTCTACAGCGAGCACACCATCCTCGGTAACCTTGAGGTTGTGCTTCTTCTCCTCGGTCTTCTTCTTTTTGCCAAAGAAGCCCTTCTTTTTGGACTCGTTGTTGGGATACACCTTCTGAACATGTTTGAGAACGATCTCGGCCATGTCTTTACCTTTCGATATGCGGCGCCACGCTGAGGGGCGCCGCAGAAACTTGCAAAACAGTTACGGCATCAGCCCTTGACGGCACCTGCCACCACGCCGTCGATGATGTACTTCTGGCAGAGGATGTACATGACGACGATGGGGACAACGACCATCATGATGCAGGCCATCATGGGGCCGAGCTCGACGTGGCCGTAGCCGCCGCGGAAGTACTGGATCAAGATAGGAATGGTCTTGTACTTGGTGGAGTCGAGCGTAAGGTAGGGCAGCAGGTAGTCGTTCCAGACCCACATGGTCTCGAGGATGCCGACCGAAAGATAGGTGGGCTTCATAATGGGGAGGACGATCTTAAAGAACACCTGGACCGGGTTGCAGCCATCAATCATGGCTGCCT
Source organism: uncultured Collinsella sp. (assembly GCA_902493895.1). Lineage (GTDB taxonomy): Bacteria > Actinomycetota > Coriobacteriia > Coriobacteriales > Coriobacteriaceae > Collinsella. The sequence goes on from CABUQW010000023.1 coordinate 14,357, forward strand.
CTTCGATCTCGAGCGGAATGTTCTTTACAAAGCCGGCGAACATAAAGACCGCCAGGCCCGCGCCAAAGCCAAGGTAGATAAAGCAGATGTTGAACGGCGTGTTGAAGCCAATGCGGTCCGCCAAATTGGACAGCGTGAACATGAGCATCTGAAAGGGCACGACCATCGAGAAGACGAACAGGTAATAGAAGAAGTTCGAGATCTTGCTGTTGACACGAACCACGTACCAAGCGCACATGGAACAGCACACCAAGATCAGCACGACCGACGTGACCGTGATGATGAGCGAGTACATAAATGCCGAGGCAAAGCCCTGCTCGTTAAGAGCGTGCAAGTAGTTTGCGAGGCCGTTGAACGTCTCAGGCGTGAGCAGATCGAATGCCGTGGTGGTGCTGATTGCAGTTGCCTTTTTAAAGGAATTGAGCGCAATCATGAACACGGGGTAGATCCACGCGAGCGACAGAATCGTAAAGAAGATCGAGAGCGCGCGGTTGATAACCTTATCGCGTTTCATTACTGCTGCACCTCCTTGGACCTCGTGGCCTTAAGCTGAATCATGGAGATGGCTACGACCAGGATGCAGAAGATAACCGCCTTGGCCTGACCGATGCCCTGCCATGCGATACCGGCACGCGAATAGAACGTGTTGTAGATGTTCAGGGCGAGCATCTCGGTGGAGTGCGCGGGGGCGCCGCCGGTAAGGGCGAGGTTCTGGTCGAACAGCTTAAAGCCGTTGGTGATGGACAAGAACAGGCAGATGGTGATGGTCGGCATCAGGTTAGGGATCTTAACCTTCCAAAACGTCTGCCATGCCGTAGCGCCGTCGACCTTGGCGGCCTCGATGTAGTCGGACGGAATGGACTGCAGACCAGCGATGTAGATGATCATCATGTAGCCGACCTGCTGCCACAGGGTCAGGATGATAAGGCCCCAGAAGCCAGCAGCAGAGTTAAGAGCGATGAGCTGGGCGCCCACGTTGGAGAGCAGGCAGTTGATCAGAATCTGCCAGATGTAGCCCAGCACGATGCCGCCGATCAGGTTAGGCATAAAGAAGATCGTACGGAAGATGTTGGTGCCTTTGAGCGCCTTGCGGGTGAGCGCCTGCGCAATGGCCAGGGCGATCACGTTGATGAGCACCGTCGACAGGAAGGCAAACGCCACGGTAAAGAAAAACGACGTGGAGAACTGCGGATCGGACAGCGCGCGCACGTAGTTCTCGATACCGACAAAGTGCGCGTTACTAATGATAATAAACTGGCAGAACGAGAGATAGAAGCCCTGGATAAAAGGGATCACGAACCCGATCATAAACGCCAGGCACGTGGGCAGCATAAAGAGCGGCCACCAGCGCTTGAGTGCTTTGCCCATAAAAGGGTCCTTTCAATATGCAGGGGGCGGGCAAACCAACGTCTGCCCGCCCCCTGTCGCTAATCAGATAGCTTGGGCAGCAACTGCTTACTCGGAAGCGGCCTTCTCGGTCTTCCAGCCATCGACGAAGGCGTTCTTGACGCCGTCCCACTTGCTGTTATCGGCAGCGTAGGCAATCAGAGCCTGCTTGAGGTTCTTCTTCCACTCCTCGGAGGGAATGTAGACGAAGTCCCAAGCGACGGTCTTCTTGCCGTCCTTGGCCATGGCAACGGCCTGCTGCGAGAAGACGTTGGTGGTCTCCTTGGCGCTCTTGAACGGAGCGGTCAGACCCATCTTGTCGGCGATGATGCTGGTCGGGGTGTCAGCGGTGACGCACCAATACATGAAGTCCTCGGTGGCCTTCTGGGCATCCTCGGAAGCCTGGGAACTGACGCACCAGTAGTTCTCGCCGCCGGAGCACAGGCCCTGGTTCTCCTCGCCGTCAACACCGATGTAGATCGGCATCATGCCAATCTGATCGTCGGTCATGCCGGCCTTGACGAGGTCAGAGTAGGCCCAAGAGCCGTTCTGGTAGAAGACGGCCTTGCCGGTTGCGAACTCGTTGGTGGCGTCGTCGCCGGTCTTAGAAGCAAGCTGCGAAGGATCGCAGGTGGAGTCGGTGATGTACAGGTCGAAGATCTGCTTGTAGTTGTCGAGGAACTCACCCTTGATCTCGTCGTCCTCCTGGTTGTGCTCCTTCTCAAACTCGTAGTAGAGCGGCATGTTGGCAAGGTGGGTGGTGTAGCGCCAGCTGGAGGAGTCGTCCATGCCGGCGGAAGTGAAGGCACCCTCGACACCAAGCTCGTCCTTGCGGGCCTGGATGTCATCGGCACAAGCCTTCAGCTTGTCGAAGGAGTTGATGTCCTCGGCCTTGTAGCCAGCCTTCTCGAGCAGCTGCTTGTTGTAAATAATGCCGAAGCTCTCCTGAACCCAGTCGATGCACACATCCTTGCCGTCGGACTGCAGAGCCAGGGAGTCATCAATGAGCTCACCGCGGAGCTTGGTATCGGACAGGTCGGCGCAGTAATCCTTCCAGTTCTTAAGACCGGTGGGGCCGTTGACCTGGAACAGGGTCGGAGCGGAGCTCTTGGACATCTCGGACTTAAGCTTCTCCTCGTAGGTGTTGGAAGCGGCGGTCACGATCTTGACCTCGACGCCCTTCTCCTTCTTATAGGCCTTGGCGATCTCCTTCCACTCCTTGTCGACCTCGGGCTTGAATTGGAGGAAGTAGACCTCGGCAGCGTCACCAGAAGCGGAGGAGCCGGAGCCGGCAGAACCACCGCAACCCACGAGGCCCAGACCAAGAACTGCAGCCGCGGAACCAGCAAAGCCCAGGAACTGCCTTCTGCTCATTTCGTTCTTCATTACAATCCACCCTTTCACACCGTGGCGGCACCCTTTGCCGCCGCCTTCGGAGATTGGCTCGGGGACTTTGCCCCTTTTGCTGATTTGAACGATACGCTATTTGGCTAGTTGTTTGAACAAGTATTACTAGAGCGGTAGAAAAACTTCGGTGAACGGTAATTTCAACTTGATACTTGACAAGTTTTGTATAAACAATTATTTGTTATCTAATGCAGAGAAAACGCCCGGTCAAGCCGATGTACCGTCGGTTTGACCGGGCGTTTTCTCTTTGAGGCCATGAGTCTCGTCAGGCTGCGAGCTAGCCGGCTATCGCTTGGAATTGACGCGGTAATGGAAGATCTCGGGGTGTGTGCGAGTGTGCGTCACCTCAAACAAGATGCCATCCGAGGTGTACGACTGACTCTCCATGACGGCAACGCAGTTGTATTTGCCGAGGTCAAGATAGCTGCAGTCCTCATCGTTGGCGAGCTCGACACTCACCGTACGACGGCTCGCCATCACTTTGACACCGCGCTTGTGCTCCAGATAGCCGTAAATAGAATCTGCCGCGATCTCGGGAGTCAGGCCCTTGGCGATCGACGCCAAAAAATAGCCATGGTCCACTTGGCGCGCGTTGCCGTTGAGGCTTCGGACACGCACTACGCGAATCAACTCCTCGCCCACCTTAAAGCCCAGGTGACGAGAGAGTTGCTCGGTGCAAACCAGATGTTCGAAAGACTTAACGTCCGTCGATGCAACGGCATTGTTGCGCTTTGCAAACTCGCCAAACGACTCAACCTCTTCGAGTGCGCCCAACATGTCGGTTTCGCCCTTAAGCCAAATAACGCGCACGCCCTTGCCGTGTATGGGCTGCACAAACATCCCGTCGGCCAGCATGCTCAAAGCGCGGCGGACGGTATTGCGCGTGCAGCCAAATTCCGCGGTCAGCTCGGCTTCGGTTGGCAGCATCTCCTGAAACGCATAGGTCCCATTAATGATGCGCGAGCGTATTTCTCGGTAGATTCCTTCGTATATCGCTTTTGGCATTGTTTCACCTCTACATTATTCATTTCCGGCTAGGCACGATAGCATTTCTTAAAGTTGTTTAAACCGAATATCGGTGAAGCGACAGGATTTAGCCGTTGACGGTTTCTGTCATGCCCAAATCGGTTTCGCTCAAAACTGCCGGTACGACACTCGTCTGGTCCTCTACAATGAATCCATTGTTTAAACGTTTCCCCACGCGCAACGCGCCTCGATATTCGGAAGGCAGAACATGCTGCAAAAAATCCAACGCTTTGGCGGGGCAATGTTCGCGCCCGCCATGCTGTTTTCTATATCAGGCCTCATGGTCGGCGTCTCCGCTCTCGCAACGACTGCGGACATCGTCGGCGATCTCGCCGTATACGGAACCCCTTGGTACGTTTTCTGGGCTATCATCCAGCGCGGCTCGTGGACGGTCTTTAAACGCCTCCCGCTCCTTTTTGCCGTAGCGCTGCCCATCGGTCTTGCCCAAAAACAACCGGCTCGTTGCTGCCTCGAGGCTCTCGTCGCCTATTTTGCCTACTGCTTCTTTTTGAGCGAGATCATTAAGCTGAGCGGAGACAACCTTGGACTTGAGTACCCGTCATCTTTGACCTCCGCCAGCGGTATCACCGTCATCGACGGCATCAAGACGCTCGACACCGGCATTATCGGCCCGCTGGCGGTATCGGCAACCGTCGTCGCCATCCATGACCGCTTCTACGATGCCAAAATTCCCGATTGGCTCGGCACCTTCTCGGGCTCCTCGCTGGTCTACCTCATCAGCTTTTTTGCCGTGTTTGCCCTTGCCGCTATCTCGGCCGCCATCGTGCCCTACGTATACGATGTAACTGATACGCTGCGTCACGCGCTTGCAGGCATCGGTCCCTTTGGCGTGGGCATCTTTGTCTTTTTAGAACGAGCACTCGAGCCCTTTGGCCTGCACCACCTGCTCTACATGCCGATCTACTACGACAACCTGGTCATTAACGACGGCATCTACGCCACGTGGAGCAGTTTGCTCCCCATCCTCTCCCATAGCACGCGCCCCCTTAATGAACTTGCGCCGTGGGCCGGTTTTACCGCCACCGGCTGGGTCAAGCTCTTTGGCCTTCCTGCCATCGCAGCTGCGTTCTACTCCACCGCAAAACCCGAGCGCCGCGCCGGCCTCAGGGTCATCCTTGCTCCCGCCATCATCGCCTCGGTGGTTTGCGGCGTTACCGAGCCACTCGAGTTTCTCTTTATGTTCACCCACCCCGGGCTCTTTTTGCTCTACGCCGTCTTATCGTCTTGCCTTGCCACAACCATGAATCTCTTTGGCATCGTCGGCATCTTCTCGGGCGGCCTGATGGAGATGGCAGCCTTCAACTTTATTCCGCTCATGCGCACGCATGCCGGTGCCTATCTTTTGGCGCTCGGTATCGGCCTTGCCTTTAGCCTCATCTTTTTTGTTAGTTTTCGAGCACTCATCTTGGTCTATGACCTTAAGACACCGGGCCGCGAGGATCATGTTGCCAATCGCGCGGCAATCGATTGTTTAACGGGAAGCGACTTTGCCAAAGAGCAATCCCCCAATGACGAGGTCGATAGTCGATCCGATCAAGATCACGTCCTCGCTGAGCGGGTAATTCAGCTTTTAGGTGGCGTTGGCAATATCGTGGGCGCAACCAACTGCGCCACGCGCCTGCGCGTCGAGGTCGCAGACCCTTCCATCGTTGCAGATAACGCGTCGTTTGTCGCGGTGGGCGCCAAGGGCCTCATCATTACGGGCAAGACCGCCCAGGTGGTCATCGGCATCTCCGTTCCCCGCGTTAAAGAGCATTTTGACCAGATCATGGGCCTCGAGCCGGAATTTGTGCCCACCACCTCGGCCTCCCCTGCCGCCAGCGCAGCCCATAAGCGCGGCTCTATTTGCTTCTTCGATATCGACGGAACGCTCGCCTGGCAAGACCCTCGAGTGGCACAAGAGCTTCCCGAGGGCGAGCGAGACCTGTCCCCCTATCCCAACGAGGCGGTTGCGCAGGCCATCCGCGATTTCGTTGCAAACGGCAACATGGCCTTTATCTGCACAGGGCGCACCCTCAGCTGCGTCCACCCCAAACTTCTTGAGCTGCCCTGGACCGGCATCGTCTGTCTTGCGGGCGGTTACGCCGAGATCAACGGACACGCAATTCGCGATCTGTCGATGACGCCCAGTATGCTGCAGCATCTTGCCCCCTACCTTGAGCAATCGGGCGAGGTCATCCGTTTTGAGGGCCTCAACGGCGTCGTGCGCATGAGTGCCGATGCCCCCGATGCCCCCGGATACGCGCGCACCCTGGGCGACGCAGTCACGCAGCTGCAACATTACAGTGCCTATAAGATTTTGATGTCTACATCGCTCGCCAACCACATCGCTCAAGATAAGGCGCTTGAGCCGCTACTGTGCTTTAACGAGCTCGAACTCGAGGTAACCGAAATCTCGCCCCGCGAATGCACGAAGCGTGGGGGCATCCAGTCTGTACTCGACGCCCTCGATCCCCACCACGGAACCGTATACGGCATCGGCGACGCCAGCAATGACGTCTCGCTGATGAACGCCGTCGATGTCGGTATCGCCATGGGCAATGCGCCGGACTATCTCAAGGATAAAGCCGATTACGTGACCGACACCGTCGATCACGACGGTGTCGTTGCGGCGCTCGAGCATTTTGGGCTGATTTAGGCGCGCTCCATCAAACGCACGCCCGTTGTCCCAAATCGTCAAAACTGCCGCGCCAAACGCCCTAATGTGGCAATATGTTGTCTGCATATTGCATCAACGCAACCTCAGAAAGAATGCGAGAACCCGTGTCCAGTCCGTTTACCAGCTTTTTAGCCCAGCACTTTGACCAGATTAACGACTATCTGGCCACGTTCTTTGACGGACAGGCGACCTCTGCCGATATCGAGCGCTACCTGTACGCGCCGCTCTCGGCTTTTACGGCCAACGCCGGCAAGCGCCACCGCCCGCTTATCTGCATGCTCGCCGCAACCGCAGTGGGCGGTAGCTTTGAGAGTGCCCGCAGCGCCGCGGCAGCCATCGAGCATTTCCAGTCGGGCGCGCTGATCCACGACGACATCGCCGACAACGGACAGCTGCGCCGCGGCAAGCCCTGCATGCACCTCACCGAGGGCACGGGCCTTGCCATCAATTGTGGCGACCTAGCGCTCACCATGGTCACCAAGACGGTTCTCGACGACCCCACGCTGGAGTCCGACGTGAAACTGCGCGTGCTCCACGAGCTCACCGAGATGATCGTTCGCACCATCGAGGGCCAGGCGCTCGACTTGGGCTGGGTCCGTGACGCACGCTTCGACATCTCGGTCGACGATTATCTGGACATGGCGACGCACAAGACCGCGTACTACAGCGGAGCCACGCCGCTTGCCACCGGAGCCATCATTGGCGGAGGCAGCGAGGAGCAAATTGAGGCGCTGCGCGCCTTTGGCCTGCACACGGGCCTTGCCTTCCAAATTCAAGACGACCTGCTCAACTTGATCGGCACCAAGGAGGCCGCCAACAAGGACTTCCGCACCGACATCACCGAGGGTAAGCGCACGCTCGTTGCCGTGCACGCCCTGTCTGATGAGCGCTATCACGACGAGATTGAAGCGATCCTTTCCTCGGGCACCGAGGACCCCGCGCAACTCGCACGCGCCGTGAAGATCTTCCAGGAGACCGGCTCTATCGATTACGCCCACACTTATGCGCTCGACCTGACCGCCAAGGCCAAAGCGGCCATCGAGGACGTTTCGCTCGACCCGCATGCACGTGAACTGTTCCTCTCCATGGCAGATTTCTTTGTGGAGCGCCTTAACTAGCGGGGGTTATAAAACCTGTCAGCAGCGTATTTGGGTACAACTTGCTACACTGTTGAGTGCATGTTTATGCATCCCTTTGCGTTGTCTATCCGACACACGCTCAAATAGTACGAATGGTACGCCGAAAGGGGTTCGTTCATGGAACCTATTACAACGGGCATGCAGGGAGCAGCCGTCGAGGACGTCCAGTCCCGCCTTCTGCAGCTCGGCTATACAATCGATGACACCGAGGTTGCCGACAAGCGCTTTGGCACCACCACCGAGCAGGCCGTCAGCACCTTCAGGCTCGACAGCGGCCTTGCTGCCGGTCATGCCGTCGATATCCCCTGTTGGAGCGCCCTGGTCGACGCCTCGTATAAGCTGGGCGACCGCACTCTGTATCTGCGCATGCCCAATTTCCATGGCGCCGATGTGCAGGCCCTGCAGCGCGCTCTCAACGTTTTGGGCTTTGCCTGCGGCGAGGACGACGGCTACTTTGGTCCGCATACCGAGGCCGCCCTGCAGCAGTTCCAGGAAAATGTCGGCCTGTTTGCCGACGGCATGGCCTTCCAGGACACCTACGCCTACATCAACCGCCTGCACCATGTGTGGGAGGGCAAGCCCTCGGTCACCGAAGCCGAGTCCCGCATCGGTTTTGCTCGCGCCGCCAACGTGCTCGAGCGCTTCCAGATTGCCGTTATCGGCGAGGACCCCATCGCGCGCAGTGTTGCGTCGCGCATGTGGAATATCGCCACGGCAACGACCGACAACAGCGGCATGATGCTCTGCGACTCCGAGGTCCCAACCGACGTTGACCTGGTGCTCGAGATCGCAAGCGACGAGCTGCCCGCCAACGCCGCGCCACGCGCCACGATTGCCCTCGCCGAGTGCCACAACCTGGCCCAGCGCATCCGCACCGCCAATGTCGCCGCGCAGCAGAAGCCGGCTCGCATTCGCATTGAGCTCACGGGCATGACGCGCTACAACGGCACCTTCACGGCCAGCGACGCGCAGACACTCGCCGTACGCCTGCTTGATGGCGTTTGCGATGCCCTCGCAGATTAGGTAAACTAAACGAGTTGCTTTTGGGCAACACCACGCATTGGGACGTAGTTCAACGGTAGAACTCCGGTTTTTGGTGCCGGCTGTTGGGGGTTCGAATCCCTCCGTCCCAGCCATTAAAACTGAGCGCCCTAAGCCTATAACGGCCCAGGGCGCTTTCTTGTGGGCAAGCGGAGGGATTCGAACCCGCAAGGAATCTACCTATATAAGACAGACGCCCCAGGCCCATAACGACCAAGAGCGCCTTGCATCTAGAATTATCAGCCCTGTTCCGAAAAGCGAGCCGCATGCAACAACCAAGTAACCACAGGCCCCGGGAGAGCGGGGACACCGGCTTAGGTTTATCGCGAGTTCCGCACGAACAGGAGGCCACTTAATGTGGCCTCCGTCGTGAGCAGGACTGTAGAGCAGGAAACCTAAGCCGGTGTCCCCGCTCTCCCGGGGCCGGCGGAATCTAGTTGTTCAGCATGCGGTCGAAGCTTCCCGAGTCGCCATCCCGATAGTCGGCGGTCATCAGAATCTCCTGCGGAATGCGTCCGCCCTCGCGCAGCACGTTGCGGAACTGCACGCGCGTGACCATGGGCAGATCTTTGATCGTCGCAGCCAGGTTCTGCGGCACACCCTGGTTGGCAGCTGCGGGCTCGCACTCGCCGCCAGCTTTCACGCGACGCTTGTGCTCGGCAAGCATGGCGCGATACATACCGGCATGCAGGCGAATCTCAACCACATTGGCGTTACGGGTCTGCTCGACAATGCGCGCACCCTCTCGGTCGATGTCGCCCACGTAGTAGACATAGTTAAAGCGATAGCCGATCTCGGCCAGATAATCATCCAGTGCGTGTGAAACGCTCGCCTTGCAGCCGCCGCCAAAGATCACGCCACCCACCTTGGTGCCAAAAAGCTTGGCGTGTTTGCGGCCGCGCAGGAGCTTGACGATCTCGTCATAGGTGTCCAGGTTCTCGACCATAATGAACGGCTTGTCTGCGCCCAGCGTAAAGAAACCCGTGAAGTGCACAGGACGGTTGGGAGCAACCTTGATTGCCTGCATGCTGATGCCCTTTTCGGTCATACGCCGAATCAGGCGCTCGCCGTGTTTGCCGTCAAAGGCCTTCTCATCGTTAAAAATCTGGTAGGCGCGCTGGCGACGCGAAGCGACCGGCGTGTCGGCGCCGCGATTCTGCTCTATCCAAGCCTGGATGATCGCAATCTCCTCGGCAATCTTGCGGTTGGACATCTCGTTGTGCTGAGTGCGCTGCGGAGCCTTTTTGCCGTCCTTGCCCTCGACCTTTACGATCTGTGTCTGCTGCTCCTTGATCTTAGAGAGCGCCGTAGGCGTAGGGACAACTTTGAGCAGCTGCCTGCCTAAAACGCGGGCAAGGGCAAACGCCGAGACCTCGCCGTGGACTGCCGACTTGGGCTGCTGGGCAGCGGTATCTGCTGCGGTAGACTCCGGCTTCTTCTGAGACTTGCGCTTAGAATCGCCTTGGGAATTGCGCTCGCGCTTCGGCATAGGCGCCTGCTTCTGCGGACGATCGGACTTACTCTCCTTCGCTGGCTGGCGCTTAGGCTGCCCCGAAGAAACCTCGATCTTCGCATCCTCGTCCTGCGGCGTGGTCTTCTCGGCCGCAGTCTCGGCATGGGAACTGCGGCCCCCACGATGGCGACGGCGGCGAGGCTTGCTCGACGCGCCCTGCTCCGTCTGCTCATCAGTAGGCTGCTGACCCTTGGCCTCGGCATCAACCTCAAGCTGCGGCTCAACAGGCTTCTGTTCGCGAGCCGCCGGCTCAACGGCCTTCTCGTCCTGAGTGGTCGAAGCCGGCTCGCTCTTCTCCTGACGCCTTACGGGATACGCGCGTCCCGCAAAACCGCGGCCGGGACGACACGAACCCGGAGCCTTCTTGACCGGTTCATCGGACGCGTCAGCAGCCTCGACGGAATCCTGGACCTCGCATGCAATACCTCGCTGCTCGGCCTTAAAGTGGGCACCGCGGCGACGCTTGGGCTCCTGGATCTCAGCATGCTCTTGAGTGCGAGTCGGCTCCTGTATCCCGACGGACTTTTCCTCGACGGTCTCAGCATCCGTCTCACCTTTTTGAGCAACGGCGCGACGGAAGCGCTCCTGCTGGGCACGGCGCTGAGCATCGCGCTTGCCGCCCCCGCCAAAACCGCCGCGTCCTGCCTTGGCCGTAAAGGCGCGCACGACGTTCTCATCGAGCAACTCATCGGTATCGACATGCTCACGCGGAGCAGCTTCTTCCACAGCAGGCACGTCAGCGGAATCCTCGACGACAAAATCCTCGACGGACTCGGCAGGTTGCTCCTGGGCATCGCGGATCTCGGCATTGATGGTATAGAACGCCGGGCGCCCGTTAATGCCGCTACCCTCGATCTTGGTCACGATATTTGCCGCGATAAGCTCATCGCGCATCGCCTTGGTGTCACATTCCTTATCGACGGAGCGGAAAATCTGCGCCAGCGCACTCGACTTAATCTTGAGCGCCTTGCGGCAGAGCAGGTCGTAGGCAACCAGCTTGGCACGCTCGGCAGAAAGCGACGTCTGGCTGCTCAGACGTTCAGCCAGGGCATCGACATTATTTTGGTTATCGGAATATACCGTCTTGGCCACGGGGCCCCTTTCATATGCACACATATACGTCTATATGGTACAACGCGCGCCCTTATCCACGCAAAACATCTGCGAGAACACTCGAGCGTCACCCGCTTTTGCATGAAAAAAAGACCGAGCCCGCGAAGTCGCGGATCCGGTCTTTCCGAGTCATATAGATGTGACGTTCAACGCGTCAGGTCGACTAAGCCTTGGCGGCCTCGGCGTCGACAGGAGCCTCGGCAGCAGCAGTGCGGCCGTACTCGGCCTTGCCCATCTCGGACCACTCGGGCTCCTCGTCGGGCATGGAACCGGCCTCCTTGCCGAAGAACTCCTTGAGGCAGTTAACGGCAACGATGAGGCCCAGGACCATCAGCAGGACGGCGAAGACAAGCTGCAGGCCCTTGGTGGCGGCGACGGAGACGGCGGCCGTGGTGGCGGTAGCCGGGATGGTGCCGAAGAAGCCGTAAGCCTGGACAGCGGCCATGCAGCCCATGGCGCTCTGGACCAGCGAGGTGAAGGTGCAGCAGAGCAGGAAGGCGACGGGCACATAGAGCATCCAGCCCTTGCGGCCGGTGCACTTGCAGAACACGGCGAGGGTGATCATGGTCATGCCGCCGAGCAGCTGGTTGGAAGCACCAAAGAGCGGCCAGATGTTGGCATAGCCACCAAAAGCGAGGGCGAGACCGGGAAGCAGGGTAACGACCGTGGCGAACCAGGGGTTGCCGAGGACCTTCATGTAGCCGGCCTTGGACTCGATGGCCAGGGCATCGTTGGTCTGGGCAAAGAACTCGGAGAACGAAGTGCGGGCGATGCGGGCGACGGCGTCGAGCGAGGTCAGGGCCAGAGCGGAGACGTTCATGGTCATGAAGACGGTTGCGAGCGTGCCGTCAACACCGAAGGCCTGCATACCGCGGGAGATGCCAGCGGCAAAGATCTGGAACGGGGTGGAAGCGACGCCGGCGTTAAGGGCGCCGGTACCGGCGGTGTTCATGTCGGAGAACATGATGCCGGCAACGATGATGGCAAGGATACCGACGAAGGACTCGACGACCATAGCGCCGTAACCGACCTTGACGGCGTCCTGCTCCTTCTCAACCTGCTTGGAGGAGGTACCAGAAGAAACGAGGCTGTGGAAACCGGAGAGAGCGCCGCAAGCAACGGAGACAAACAGGACCGGGAACATCATGCCGGAGGCACCAGAGAAGCCAGTGAAGACCGGAGCGGTCATCGTAGCCTGGCCGTGAACACCCAGGACAACGATGCCGAGGACAGCGCAGGCGATCATGACGATCATCATGATGGAAGTGAGGTAGTCGCGCGGGGTCTTGAGCATCTGGATGGGCATAGCGCCAGCGAAGACCAGGTAGACCATGACGACAGCGAACCACTGGAACTTGGTCAGATAAACCGGGAACTGCATACCAACGGCGAACATGAGAACCATGAGCACCACGCCGGTGACGAACTCGGCAGCGCCGGTGAGGTTGAACTTCTTCTGGGCCCAACCAAAGGCCATGGCGACGAAGGTGAACAGGATGGAGATGGTGCCAGCGCAGCCGGCGGCATAGGACTTGGTGAAGTCGATGGCACCGGTAGCAGCGCCAGAAGCGTCAACGGCCGGGGTGAACATGAACGTCTTGCAGACCATGTCGGTGAAAGCGGCGATGACGATGATGCAGAACAGCCAGCAGAACAGCAGGAACAGGCGACGGCCGGTCTTGCCGATGTACTTCTCGATGAGCTGAGCGAGCGACTTGCCGTTGTTCTTCATCGAAGCGTACAGGGCGCCGAAGTCGTGGACGGCGCCAAAGAAGATGCCGCCGACGAGGACCCAGAGCACGACGGGCAGCCAGCCAAAGGCCATGGCGACGATCGTACCCGTAACAGGGCCGGCACCGCAGATCGAGCTGAACTGGTGCGAGAAAGCGGTGAAGGCGGAGACGGGCGAGAAGCTCTTGCCGTCCTTCATGCGCCTGGCCGGCGTGAGGGCCTCTTTGTCAACGCCCCACTTGTTGGCCAACCAGCGGCCGTAGCCCAGATAGCCGCAGGCGAGCACCGCCGCAGCCACAACCATGAGCAAAACTCCGTTCATTACATTTCCTCCTCTAAAAAGAACTACTCAGACATAAAAAATGAGGGCCGTCGGTTGCGCTCGACGGCCCTCATCTTCATCAGCCGCCCGTTATCGTACGGGCTAGCTGTATGTGCTAACCCGCATCAGATAATTACTACGCTGATAATGTTTAGCTGATGCGTGAACATGTCTGAGAAATCCTCTTCAATCATGATGTGAACGATCCGTGCGTGTTCACATCCCCCAGTGGTTGAAAAGGAGTATGAAACTTTAGTTACCTAAAGTCAACGCAAATTTGTAATGAATTTTCAACTTTTTTGGATTTCTCGGTATAAAACGCCACTGACCTCGGACTTTACCCCACGACAGTTTTTGCATGAGAGATGCCCCTGAGGGCCGCGGGAGCCGGGCGGCGCATATGAACTATATCGCGAGTTCCGCACGCAAAGAAGGCCACTTAATGTGGCCTTCGTCTTGCGCAGGACTGTAGAGCAGGAAACCTTATATCCGGCCCCTCCGTCCGGGGACCGCGCCGTACCAGCTACAGCGTCATGTTTGGATCGGCATCGACATCGAACGGCGAGATTTCACCTCGGTCGAATTTACGGCGAGCAACCTCCGCGATCATGGCTGCGTTATCGGTACAGGCAGACAAGGGCGGCACCGTTACGCGAATCCCCTGACGCCCAAGCCTCTTAATCATCATCTCGCGCAGATGCGGGTTGGCCGAGACGCCGCCACCGATGCAGTATTCCTTGCATCCGGTAGCGTGCAATGCGTTTTTGGCCTTCTTGTACTGCACGTCAAAGACAGCTGCCTCGAACGAAGCTGCCAGATCGGGCAGGTGAATCGTGCGCCCGGCCTTGGTCTCCTGTTCAATGTAGAGCGTCACAGCGGTTTTAAGGCCCGAAAGCGAGAAGCGATAGTCTCCTCTGCTGTTAAGCGCACGGGGGAAATCGATCGCCTTGGGGTTGCCCGTCTCGGCCAGCTTGGAAATGATGGGGCCACCGGGATAGCCCAGGCCCAATGCCTTGGCTACCTTGTCGAAGGCCTCGCCCACAGCATCGTCGAGTGTCTCACCAAGCACCTCGTAGTCGCCCCATGCCTTCACGTGCACGAGCATGGTGTGCCCGCCCGAGACAAGCGTGAAGATGAACGGCGGCTTGAGGTCGGGCTGTGCCAGCAAGTTGGCAAACAGGTGCCCCTCCAGATGGTTGACGCATACGAGCGGCTTACCGGCAGCGTAGGCAAAGCCTTTGGCAAAGGCAACGCCCACCACGAGGGCGCCCACCAGGCCCGGACCCTGTGTCACGCCCACTGCGGCAAGCTCGCTGGGAGCAATGGCTCCACCCTCAAGACCAAGCGATGCTGCGGCATCCTCGAGCGCCGCATCCACGACACTCACAATCACCTCGACGTGTTTGCGCGAGGCGATCTCGGGCACCACGCCGCCAAAGCGGGCGTGAAAATCAATCTGCGTTGACACCTGGTTGGCCAGCATATTGCCATCCGCATCGATAATCGCCACGGCCGTCTCGTCGCAGGAGCTCTCGATAGCGAGCACTAGGCGGCGGCGCTCAATTTCGGCACGCTCCCCCTCGGAGCGCCCAGGCGCAGGCAGCGGCCACACGCGCTGCTCTGCCGCCGTCGGCTCGGGCGAAGCATTGTCGACCGGAAGTACCAGGGGCAGCGGGGCCGTCATGACGATGGCGTCCTTGCCGGCACCATAGTAGCCGCGGCGACGGCCAGCCTCGGTAAAGCCCAGAGCGTTATAGAGCGCAATCGCTCCCTCGTTGCCGTCCTCGACCTCGAGCGAAGCCGTGGTGCAGCCGAGCATCTGGGCATCATAGCTCACATGCGACAGCAGCTTGCGGGCAATGCCCTCACGGCGATGTGCCGGGTCGACGGCGACATCCAGAATCTGCACATCACCGTCCACGACCATACCGCCGGCAAGGCCCAGTAGCTTGCCGTCGTCGTGTGCCACCCACCAACTACGCGGCGCAGCGACGTCCTCGCCCAGTTCGGACAGGAACATGCCCGGCGTCCACGCCTCGTGTCCGGCACCTTCAAAGCAGGCAGCCTCCAGCGCGCTCGCGCCCTCGGCATCCGCCGCGCCCATGGGACGGAACTGCAGATGACGACCGGCGAGCTCATCGGCAACGCCCGTAATTCCGCTCTGCGCACTCTCGGCAAGACCAAGACGCTTGCGCTCGTTTTCCTCGGCATCCGAAAGGCGCGTGTAAATCGGCAGGACGCGGGCCGGATCGCCGTCACCCGCAGCGTGCGCGAGCAGCAAGCCCTCGCCCGAAGGCCACCACAGGTCGCGCTCCACGCAGCGGGCGGTCTCGTCCTCACCCAGCAGCTTGCCATAGCGCACGAGACCGTCACCGGTCAGCTGAACCTGGTCCCAGTCCGCTGCTCGGCGCCACTCATCGAGCGCCACGGCGGCCTTGACCACGTGTTCGCGCTCAAATTGACGCTCGGGACCCTCATCGACCAGCATATACAGCGCCGGATATACCTCACCGCGCATAGCATCGGCCAAGATACCAAGCTTGCCGCGCACGCCAGCCTTCCACGCCGTCCAAGCGCAAGCGTCGAGCGTCGACACGCCCAGCAGCGGAACATTGGCACCACGCGCGAGGCCCTTGGCAGTGGAGATGCCGATGCGCACACCCGTAAAGGACCCCGGGCCGCGACCGACCACATAGCAACCAACATCGCTGCGATCCAGACCGGCTTGAGCCAGCACGCCATCAACGGTATTCACGAGCTCAACGTTGGCGTGACGGCGACACATGTGGTCGCCACTCACGAGCTTCGTCTCGCCCGTCTGCCCATCAATCCAGCTTGCCGCGCAGGCAAGCATGTCGGTCGAGGTATCAAGCGCCACCACCAGCGCGTTGTCGTTATGCAAGCTCATCTTGTACAGCCTTATCAATCAAATGGGAAAGCTCCATTGCGCGGTCACCATGCGCCTCAAGCGTTATCGTTCGCACATCGCTGTCGCCCTCATCACGCTTGAGCGTCACCGAAAGATACTCATCCGTCAGCTCGTCCTGGAATTGTTCGCCCCATTCCAGCAGGCAAGCACCCTCATAGCCCAGCACATCGAAAATGCCCGTATCCTCGAGCTCGTAGGCATGCTCCAGGCGGTATAGATCAAAGTGAAACAGCGGAATACGACCTTGATCGTGAACGGCCATGAGCGCAAACGTAGGACTCGTAACCATATGCCCATCGCCCAGCCCGCGCGAGACGCCCTTGGTAAAGTGAGTTTTGCCCACTCCCAGGCCACCGGTCAGGATGAGCACATCGCCGTCCTCAAGGCACGGTGCAATTAGCTCGCCAAAGTACTCCGTATCGGCAGCGCAAGTCGTTTTGTAAGTACCTACCCCCAGGCGCTCCAGGGACATATATGCTCCTTATTATTCCGAGGCGTCCTCTGGTGCGGGATGTCGCTCCAGATAATCGCCCAGCATCTTAAAGTCTTCCTCCAGCAGCTCCTGCCACGCCGGATTGCGTAGCGCTGCTGCCGGATGGAACGTGGGCATTACTACAAAATGCCCCATCTGGTGAAACCTGCCGCGCAGCTTAGTAATGCCAATCTCGGTCTTAAGCACAAAGTGCGTCGCGGGGTTGCCGAGCGTCACGATAATATCGGGCCAGATGCTTCGAATCTGCTCACGCAAAAACGGCGAGCAAGCCAGCACTTCCTCGGGACGCGGATTGCGGTTTCCCGGCGGGCGGCATTTAAGCACGTTGGCAATGTAGACGTCTTCGCGTTTGAGCCCCGCCAGCGACAAAATGCCGTTGAGATCCTCGCCCGCCGCCCCCACAAAGGGCTCGCCCTGCAAATCCTCGTTGCGACCCGGCGCCTCACCGATAAACATGACGCGAGCGCGGGGGTTTCCCACGCCAAACACGATATTGTGACGCGACTGGTAGAGCTGGCAGAGGTGACAATCGCCCAGAACGGCCTCAATCTCCTCGAGTGCGACCTCACGTGGCACCTGATGGCTATGACCGGGGATGTGCATGACGCCCATAGCGGCTCCTCCTACACGTAGACCTTGTCGAGACGCATGCCAAAGCCGCAGGCGACCTCGTAGTTAATCGTTCCGCGCAGTCGGGCCATCTCGTCCATAGTGATCTCGGCATCGCCATCGCGGCCGACAATGATCATCTCGTCACCATACTCGGCCTCGGGAATCTCGTGTGCCGGGTTGGACTGAATGGCGACCATAAACTGGTCCATGCAGATATTGCCAACCTGATGCACGCGCTCGCCGCGATACAGCACATCCATACGATTGGAAAGCGTACGCGATAGGCCATCGGCATAACCGATCGGCAGCGTGCAGATCTGAACGCGCGTACGCGGTACGCGGTAGGTAAAACCGTAGCCCACGCCCTCACCCATCGCAGGGTGCGCCACGCGCGTCACACGCGCATGGACGCTCATAACGGGATCAAGCTGCATCACGCGGCCACTCAGCTCGCACGGCTGCATGCCATACAAGCCAACGCCGGCGCGGATCATATCAAAATGCATCGAGGGGTCGAGCATCGAGGACGGCGTGTTGGCGCAGTGCACGATACCGCACTCAAAACCCGCATCCTTAATGGCCTGAACGGCCTCGGTAAAGCGCTGGCACTGCAGCTTGTAGTCCCAGCCCGAAGGTTCATCGGCCGTGGCGAAGTGCGTAAATACGCCGTCGCACTGAATACCGCGATGAAAATTTATACCGCGGACAAAGTCGACAACCTGCGTGTAGTGAACGCCGATACGATTCATGCCCGTCTCGATGGCGAGATGATACTTGCCCACTTTGCCCGCCGCGACGGCACATTCGCCATACGCAAGAGCAAAGTCAGACGTATAGACCGAGGGCATGATATCAAACTCGAGCAACGTCGGAATGGCCTCGATAGGCGGCTCGCTTAGGATGAGGATGGGTTTCGTAATCCCGCCCTGTCGGAGCTCAACGCCCTCGTTAACCGTCGCCACGGCAAACATGTCGGCACCGGCCGAATACATGATCTTGGCGCACTCAACAGCTCCATGACCATAAGCATCGGCCTTGACCACGCAGCACAGGCGCTGACGTGGATTCAGCAAGTTCTTATAGGCCCTCGTGTTGCGACGGAGCGCCCCGCGGTCGATCTCGACCCAGGACCAGCGCGTCAAATCGGCTTTATTCATGATTAGTCATCCGACCCTTCGTCCATGATTCCCAGATCTTCGAGCGCATCCTTTGCCGCCAGTTCCATGGCAGGACCGATCAAGTCGATAAGATCGGTCGCGATGACGCTCTTCTCACCATACTCCGTCGCCGCGGCAAAACCGGCGTAGCTGTGAAGTGCGACGGCGTACGAATACAGCAACTCCCAACGATCCATCTCGTCGCGCATGGTGGCAAGCGTGCCGGCCAAAATACCCGCGAGAACATCACCCGAACCGGCAGTTGCCAGAGAAGCCGGACCCGAGAGCGGCAGCAGCACACGCTCAACGCCACAGATAGCCGTCGCCGGCCCCTTGGCAATGACCACCAGATTGTCGGAGCCTGCAGCCCAGACAACCTTCTGCGCGGCCGCAATCGCGGTACCAAGGTCGTTCACCTCGTCACCGGCAACCAGACGCGAAAGCTCACGATAGTGCGGCGTCATAACCAACGGCTGCTCGCGACGATACATCTCGGGATTACTATCAATACCGTCAATGGCAATCTTAGCAAGGCAGTTGAGTGCATCGGCGTCCAAGATAAGCGGCACATCAAGCTCGAGCAAGCCCGAAACCACCTGCATAGCGCCGGCAGATGTCGTCATACCGGGACCGCACAGTACACAGCTGTACTTCTTTGCAATCTCGCACACAGTCATGCGCGCGGCGGCGCCGAAGGAGCCGCGGGAATCAGACGGAATAGCAAAGACGGGAATCGAAGGAAGTGCCATGCGAATAAGATTGGCGCAGGCGTCAGGAGCCGCGACTGCCACGTAACCAGCACCCGCGCGAGCTGCAGACTTGGCCGCCATAATGGCAGCACCAGGATATTGCGCAGATCCGGCGACAATAAGCACAGAGCCACGGGAATACTTATCGATATTCGTAGGTAGTGGAGCAAAGTAATCAACTAAGTCACCGGGCTCGACAATCTCGGCGGCGTGGTCGACATCATCGATGACCTCGTCAAGACGGTCGTAAAGATTGCCGCAGATCAAATCGCCAGCATACTCAGGGCCATCAGCGCTATACAGACCAATCTTGGGCGCAATCATCGTCACCGTATGCTCGGCACGAATGCAGTCGTCATCAACAACGCCCGTCTCGGCATTCAGGCCCGAGGGGACATCAATGGATACGACACAATCGGCGCATTCATTGACCGTAGGAATCCAAATGGAAAACGGCGCACGCAGATTCCCGTGGAAACCGGTACCAAAAATGGCATCGACAACAACATCGGCCTTATCGATCAAAACCTCGAGTTCGTCACGCGAGGGGCCGACGCAAACGTGCACATCGCGGCCGGCAGTACGACGAGCAACATGACGTGCCAGAGCAGCAGGAATCTCATCCGGCTCAACCGGAGAAACGATATCGACGTCCACACCCTTATGGCTCAGAATATCGGCGGCAACCCAACCGTCGCCGCCATTATTACCAAAACCGACCAGAACGAGAACCCGATCGGGATTGAGCTTCAAGACCTCGTTGGCGGCAAACTCACCTGCTAGCTCCATAAGCTCGGCCTTCGAAGTCCCTTCGCGTTCGATGATATCCTCGAGACGAACGACTTCTTCGGTACTCAAAACCGGTTTCATCTATGCTCCTAGCGTATCTTGCGAAGCATCGCCCAGGTGCTCCGTCAATGCTGAATTCTGCAGCTGCTCAAGCTCATCTAAAACAGAGCGAGCCTCTTTAAATGTCTGCGCTACGCGTTTCTTGGTACTCACCTTTTCCTCTTTTGGCTTAGGCCGAGCATCTTCGGTAATCGCGATGGCATTCGCAACGGCTAAGTCTCCTGTAAGCGTAATGGAAAGAGCGACCTCAACAACACCCAGCTCTTGAGCGATCTCGAGAGCACGGCCCGAAAGCAGCGCCTTCGGTTTGCCGAGTTTATCACGCGTAACCGAAACATCCTTGCGACCAACGCCTTGACTAAAACCCGTGCCGAGAGCTTTAAGTACCGCCTCGCGCGAAGCAAAGCGGCTGGCATAGTGAGCAGCGGGACGCGATGATGCATCACAATACGCACGCTCTTCTTCGGTAAACACACGCCGAGCAAACGACGGCGTCTTTTCAAGAATTGATTTCATGCGGGAAATCTCGACGATATCAACGCCGATACCAGCTTCAGCCATGTTCACCTCCATATCGCACAGACTAAGTTATTGTAGCCCGTTCACAGAAGATGCGACAAACGAGGGTTATAAAACACAGCTACTATGTGAGACAAAAGCCCGCAAACGCAAAAAGGGGGAGGCCGCGAGGCCTCCCCCTTCTCAGTTCAAGCGTACGGCTCGGTGCCGTCCACCGGTCAGCGGCGCCCTGGCCTCCCACGGGCTGACCCCGCAGTACTCTCGGCGCGA
>CABUQW010000024.1 GCA_902493895.1 uncultured Collinsella sp.
ACAGTCCTGCGCAAGACGGAAAGCACATTAAGTGCTTTCCTTTGCGTGCGGAACTCGCGACAAACTTAACCCGCCCCGGCCCCCGATGGCCCCAGACCTGACAAATAGGGACAGGTTTATTTTGGTCGGTTTTAACTGGGGATATGCCGAGAGTACAAGTATCGACAATTCAGAAAATAAGAAAACTGAATAGACTGTCTGACAAAATCGAAACCCGCACCAAGCAGCCCTTTTGCTATTCCCGGCGGGGTCCGCGGATAAAGTTTATCGCGAGTTCCGCACGAACAAGAGGCCACTTAATGTGGCCTCCGTCGTGAGCAGGACTGTAGAGCAGGAAACTTTATCCGCGGACCCCGCCGGGAATAGCAAAAGGGCGACCCCTGTACGGAATCGCCCTTGTTGAGCAGCTTATGTTTAGCTGTTACTCGGCGTCGTGGTGACGGCGGGGCTTGCGGCCTCCGTTGTCACCGGGACGGCGCGGACGGTCGCTGCGCTCGGAGCGCTCGCGACGCGGACGCTCACGGCGCTGGAAGTGCTCGCCGTCGCCCTCGGAGGCACCCTCGGCACGAGCCGGGGCCTCGGGCTTATCAAGACGATCGAGCGAGATCTTGCCGCGATCGTCGACCTCGATGACGACGACCTTGACCTCGTCGCCCACGTTGAGGACGTCCTCGACCTTCTCCACGCGGCCCTTGGCGACGCGGGAGATGTGCAGCAGGCCGTCCTTACCGGGCAGCAGGTTGACGAAGGCGCCGAAGGGCTGGATGGAGACCACGCGACCGGTGTACTCCTCGCCCGGCTCGGGAACCTTGATGATGAGCTTGATACGCTCGACGGCCTGGTCGACGGACTCGCCGGTGCCGCCGACAAAGACGGTGCCGTCCTCCTGGATGTCGACCGAGGCGCCGGTCTCGTCCTGGATACCGCGGATGACCTTACCGCCGGAACCGATGACGTCGCGGATCTTGTCGGTCGGAACCTGGATGGAAACGATGCGCGGAGCGGTGCTGCGCGTGGTGTGGCGCGGCTCGGGGATCGCATCGAGCATCTTCTGCAGGATGAAGGCGCGACCCTCCTTGGCCTGCTGCAGAGCGCGGGCCAGGATGTCGAAGGTGAGGCCGGTGGCCTTGTTGTCCATCTGCAGGGCGGTGATGCCCTCGGTGGTGCCGGTGACCTTAAAGTCCATGTCGCCCAGGAAGTCCTCGAGACCCTGGATGTCGGACAGTACCACGGTCTTGCCCTCCTCCTGGATCAGGCCCATGGCGATACCGGAGACCGGGCGCTTAATGGGCACGCCGCCGTCCATAAGGGCGAGCGTGGAGCCGCAGGTCGAAGCCATCGAAGAGGAGCCGTTGGACTCCATGACCTCGGAGACGACGCGGATGGCGTAGGGGAACTCGTTCTCGTCGGGAAGCACCGGAAGCAGAGCGCGCTCGGCCAGATTGCCATGGCCGATCTCGCGGCGCTTGGGGCTGCCCATGCGGCCGGTCTCACCGGTGCAGAAAGGCGGGAAGTTGTAGTGGTGCATGTAGCGCTTGCCCTCGGTGGGCTCGATGGTATCCAGACGCTGGCCCTCGTTGAGCATGCCGAGCGAAAGAACCGAGAGCACCTGGGTCTGGCCACGCTGGAACAAACCGGAGCCGTGAACGAGCGGCAGGTAGTTGTCCTTCACCATGATGGGACGGATCTCGTCGGCGGCACGGCCGTCGACGCGCTCGCCGGTCTCAACGACCATGGTGCGCATGGCCTTCTTCTCGAGCTTCTTGAGCGCCACGGGGATCTCGCGCTCCCAAGCGGCCTGCTCCTCCTCGGTGAACTCGGCGCGGATGGACTCCTTCAGAGCCTCGACCTTACCGATACGGGAGAGCTTGTCGGCGTCGCGAAGGGCGGCTGCCATCTCGTCGTAGTGGGCGAAGATGCGCTCCTGGACCTCCTCGACGGGCTGGTCGAGCGGGTACTCCTTCTTGACGATGGGGCCGTTAACCTGCTCCCACTCGGCGACGAACTCGTCCTGAGCCTGGCAGAAAGCGGCAAGGGCCTCCTGGCCAAACTTCATGGCGGCGAGCATGTCGTCCTCGGAGATCTCCTCGGCGCCGGCCTCGACCATCGAGATAAAGTCGGCGGATCCGCCCAGCTCCAGGTCCAGATCCGAGTTCTCGCGCTCCTCGTAGGTGGGGTTGACGATAAACTCGCCTGTCTCCACGTTACGGCCGATGCGCACGCAGGCAAGCGGGCCCTCGAAGGGCACGCCGCCAAGCGTCATGGCCAGGGATGCACCCATGACGTTGATGACATCGAAGGGGTTGACCTGGTCGGCGACGAGCGAGGTGGCGACGATGTGCACCTCGTTGCGGAAGCCGTCCGGGAAGCTCGGGCGAATCGGGCGATCGATCATGCGGGCCGTGAGCGTGGCCTTCTCGCTGGGACGGCCCTCACGCTTGAGGTAGCCACCCGGGATGCGGCCGGCTGCGTACATCTTCTCGTTGAAGTCGACGGTCAGCGGGAAGAAGTCGTAGTTCTTGCGCTCCTTGGAGACGACCACGGTGTCGAGCATCGTGGTATCGCCCTGCTTGACCAGGCAGGCGCCGGTGGCCTGCTTGGCAAGCTCGCCCGACTCAAAGGTGTAGGTCTTGCCGTACAGCTCAAAGGTCTTGGATACGAGTGTCATTGTTCTCCTTTACCCCACAGGCCCCTTGCCTGCGGGCTTCTCATGTGACGCGGGCCCCCTGCCCCCGCCACGCTTCAGAGCGTGATTGTTCGCGCCCTTACACAAAAAGAGCGCCCCGCTGCGCAGGACGCTCTTAGCATGTACAAATCCTACTGGATGTTGTCGCGGATGCCCAGAGCCTTGATGAGCTCACGGTACTCGACGATGTCGTTCTTCTTGATGTAGGAGAGAAGACGACGACGACGGCCGACGAGCATGAGCAGGCCACGACGGGTGTGGAAGTCCTTCTGGTGGGACTTCATGTGCTCGGTCAGCTCCTTGATGCGCTCGGACAGGATGGCGACCTGAACCTTGGGGTTGCCGGTGTCGACCGGGGTGTTACCGAACTGGGCAGTCAGCTCCGCCTTGCGCTCTTTGGAAACAGTCATTGTTTCACCTTTCGTTTCTTGTCGCCCGCGGGCGACGCCATTCGCCTCGGACTGGGAAGCCGCCGGTGGAGCGAGCATCCAAGGTCGAGGTACCAACAGGTCGGTATGTTACCACAAGCAGCCCGCGCCTGCGCATCATCACCGACCCAACATGAATTCCATCGCACGGAGGCGCTGATCGGTATGCGTCGCCGCCCACACATGCGAAAGCCCCAGCAAAAAAGTTGCGGTATGGGGATCGACCCTCTCGGCCATGAGCGAATCGAAGGTCATGGACATGAGGGCGCGCAGCCACGCGACCTCACCGGTCGACACCAGCTCGGCACCCGGAACGCTCGACGCGCACGACCCGCACATGAGACCGCCCGCCTGGGGCGAAAAATACGACAGCATGGGGTCTCCGCACAGCACGCAGGCCGAAAAATCGGGTCGGTAGCCAACGTGCGACAGCAGCTTAAAGACATATGCCGCCACAAGTAAATCCATATGCGCCGCGTCGAGCCCGCTGCCGACCAGGGTAAGCGCCCGTTGCGTAATGGCAAAGGTAAACGGGTCCTCGGCGTCCTCGAACGAGCACGCGCGCGCGACCTCGGCGATCGCACTTGCGGCGCAGGTCGTCTCGTAATCGGGTGCGGCACCGAGCGGCGCCTCCATAAGCTCGGCCTGGGAAACCACGTCGAGCGACCGTCCATGCGCAAGCAGCATATCGACGGTACAGAATAGCTCGCAGCGCGCCGCCAGGCGCCCACCGGGTTTGCGGGCGCCCTTTGCCACGGCACGAACCTGCCGACCCCGCTCGTCAAGCATCGTCAGGATCAGGTCCGTCTCTTTGAGCTTCGTCTTGTCGAGGACGAGTACCTTCGTGCGATATGTCCGGGAGCCTGCCATGCGCGCGGTGCGTCCTTAGTCTTCGGCGTTGTAGCCAAAGCGGCGAATCTGGGCCTCGTCGTCACGCCAGCCGGCCTTGACCTTCACGTCCAGCTCCAAAAAGACCTGCGTGCCAAAAATGCGCTCAAGGTCGCGACGGGCGTCGATACCGATATGCTTGATCATCTCGCCGCCCTTACCGATGATGATGCCCTTTTGGCCCTCGCGCTCGACGTAAATGGTGGCGTGCACGCGCAGTACCTTCTTGGTCTGCTCGAGCGCATCGCAGATCACGCCAACGGAGTGCGGAATCTCATCACGGGTGCGGCGCAAGACCTTCTCGCGCACAAACTCGGCAACGAGCGTCTCATCGGAAGCGTCGGTACCCATGTCCTCGGGGAACCAACGCGGACCCTCAGGCAAAAAGTGCGCAACGGTCTCGATAAATGCATCGACGTTGAAGTTCTTGACCGACGACGTCACGATCTCGTCGTCATATTCCATGAGTTCGTGGGCTGCCTTAAGCTGCTCCATGACCTGTGCGGGGTCGGCCTCATCGGCCTTGGTGAGCACCAGGACCTTCTTGGAACGAGCGTTCTTGACGCGCTCGGCAACCCAGGCGTCTCCCCTGCCGATCGGTTTGGTGGCATCAATCAAAAACGCGACAACATCAACATCGTTCAGCTCGAACAACGCGCTCTTGTTGAGCTCGGATCCCAAGCCGTCCTTGGGCTTATGAATACCGGGGGTATCGACAAAGACCAGCTGGTAGCCGGGGCGGTTGACGACGGCGCGCATGCGGCGGCGGGTCGTCTGGGCCACCGGCGAGGTGATGGCGACCTTTTTGCCATAGCAGGCATTAAGCAGCGTAGACTTGCCAGCGTTGGGACGACCGACCAGGGCCACAAAGCCGCTGCGGAAACCGGGCTCCACGTCGCCAAAGCCCGCGAGGTTGTCGTCCTCGTCGCACAGGGCGTCGAGCTCCTCATCGCTCATGCCCTCAAACGGGTCGAACTCCTCGACTTCCTCGAGCTCCTCGGTATCCACCGCGTCCAGGGACTCGTCGTCCAAAATCTCATCGGTAGGCTGCATATTGTCGGACATGGGAATCCCTTTCTAAATAAAGCCGAGCGCGTGGGCAAATACCAGCAAGCCCACAATCGCGGCGGTGATTGAAAGAACGTATACAGAGGCGGCGGCGATGTCCTTCGCACGCTTGGCCAACGGATGGAGCTCCTGGGTCGCCAGGTCGACGATGGCCTCCATGGCGGTGTTGCAAAGCTCGCCGTGAATCACCAGGCCGCAACAGATGATAATCGTGGCCCACTCGGCAATGTCGAGCCCCACGATACAGCCGGCAATGACAGTGCACACGCCCGCCACGAGCATGACCTTAATGTTGCGCTCGGTCTTGACGGCGGTGACGAAGCCCTCCATGGCGTAGGAAAACGACTTTAAGAAGGACGGATGGTCCTTGTTCGATCCGGGAATCATAGACGGCTCCTAGTCGTGGGCGTGGTTGGTGATGGGGCCGACGTGGACTAGCTTAGGGTCCTCGCCGCGCTCGAGCGCCAGATCGCGCAGGATGGCGTCCTCGCGGGCCTCCATGACCTCGGCCTCGTCGTCCTCGATGTGGTCATAGCCCAGCAGGTGCAGCATGCCGTGTACGAGCATCAGACGGCACTCGTCAGCGGGGCTATTGCCAAAACCGGGGGCCTGACGGGCAATAACCTGCGGGGCCAAGATAATATCGCCGAGCTCGAGCGTCTCATCGGCGGGAATGTCATCGTCAAAGGCCGAATCGCACTCAAACGAGAGTACATCGGTGGTGCGGTCGATACCGCGCCATTCGTGGTTGAGCTCGTGCATCTCGTCCTCGTCGACATACGAAAGGGAAATCTCGACTTCACGTTCAACGCCCTCGGCGGCAAGCACGACCTCGCAGATGTGCTCCACCTCCTGCGCGTCGAGCAGCGTATCGAGCTCGGCATCGTTGCTGATCAATACACTCAACGGGACTCCTTTCGGTCACGTACGCGTTTCTCGCGCGCATCATCATAAGTATCGTATGCCTCGACGATACGTCCCACCAAGGCATGGCGCACCACGTCGGCACGCTCGAGGTGCGAAAATGCGACATCATCGACACGGCCCAGAATCTTCTCGACATCCGCCAAGCCACCACGACGACCCACCAGGTCACGCTGGCTCAGGTCGCCGGTAATCACGAACTTGGAGTTGAAGCCCAGGCGCGTCAGGAACATCTTCATCTGCTCGGGCGTGGTATTTTGCGCCTCGTCGAGCACCACGAAGGCATCACTCAGCGTGCGGCCGCGCATGTAGGCAAGCGGGGCGATCTCGATCACGCCGCGCTCCATAAGCTCATCGGTGCGCTCGCGATCCATCATGTCAAAAAGGGCGTCGTAAAGCGGACGCATGTAGGGATCGATCTTTTCCTCGAGGGTGCCGGGCAAAAAGCCCAGGTTCTCCCCCGCCTCGACAACCGGACGCGTCAAGATCAGACGGCCCACCTCGTGGCGCTTGAGCGCGGCAACGGCGAGCGCCATGGCCAGATAGGTCTTACCGGTACCGGCAGGACCCAGGCCAAACGTGATGGTATGAGAGCGAATGGCATCCACATAGCGCTTTTGACCGAGCGTCTTAGGGCGGATGACGCGACCACGATACGACAGCAGTACGTCATCGCGCAGCGACGAGGCATCATGTTCACCGTCGCGCAAGACGGCCAGGCAGCGAGAGACATCGTCGGCAGACAGCGTGCGCCCGGCGGCCGCCTCGCGAAAAGCGTGCTCGAAAAAGCGCGCCACGAGTTCGACCTCGTCCGGGTCGCCGCTCACGGAGATGCTATCGCCACGGGCGACCACGTGAGCGCGAACCAAGCTCTCGAGCGCACGAAGGACGCCGTCGCCGGCGCCCAAAACGCGCGAGGGATCAATTCCCTCGGGAACGGTAAGTCTAATCTTCGAGGCTTCCATGAACCTCCCTGCGCGCATGGACCAAGCCGGAATCATCGACTCCGATGATAGCAACATCGAGCAGGCACGGAGCTGTAAGTCCACAGGCATCGTCAAGACGGGCATGATGGAACGAGCCGAGCGTCAGGTTGTCACCATACTCGAGCACGGCACGCTCGACCGTACCCACACGACGACGAGCGTCGGCAATAGCGAGTTCCTGTGCGGCGGCCCGCATACGGCGGCTGCGCTCGGCCATAACCTCGGGCGGTACCTGATCAGGCATATCGGCGGCAAGGGTACCGGGACGCTTGCTGTAGCGGAACACGTGCATACGCGAGAAACCCACACGACGGCACAGCGCCAGCGACTCCTCGAACTCCTCGTCCGTCTCACCAGGAAAACCGACGATGACATCGCACGAAAGAGACGCCTGGGGCAAGTTGGCGCGAATCATACGCACCGTGTCCTCAAAGGCCTCGGCGCTATAGGGACGACCCATGCGATGCAGGGTCGCCGTGCAGCCGGACTGCACGGGCAGGTGCAAAAACGGGGCGATACGCTGCGGATAGCGTGCCATAACCTTAAGCAGGCGCTCAGAGATATCCATGGGCTCGACCGAGGAAATGCGCACATGCGGAATAGACGTGCGCTCCATGATGGCCTCGAGCAGCTCATCGATTTCGACATGCTCGTCGGTCGCGCTCTTGCCATCGTAGGCACCCAGGTTCACACCGGTCAGCACCACCTCGGGCACGCCGGCCTCCTGGGCCTCGCGAACTTGCTCGAGCACGGACTCGACGGGCACGGAGCGCTCGGGGCCACGTGCCTTCCACACAATGCAATAGGTGCAGCGGTGGTTGCAGCCGTCCTGAATCTTCACGCCCAGGCGAGAGCGACCGAGCGCATCGACCACCTCGCCATCGCTGCAGGCGGGAACGCTATCGGACTCAACGCCCAGCACCTCGCAGACACGTTCGGCGACATCGATCTTGGACGGCTCGGCGATCACGCGATCCGAAAGCTCCAACAACTCCTCAGGATGCAAATTGACCACGCAACCGGTCACGAGCACATAGGGCTCGTTTGGATGGGACAGCGCATGACGGACGGCCTTACGGGTCTTGGCCTCGGCCTCGCCCGTAACGGCACAGGTGTTAATGACGATCAGATCGGCATCCTGGGGCTCCACCATAGCAAAGCCCAGGCGCATAAGATCGGCAGTGATACGGTCAGACTCAACCCGGTTGACACGGCAACCGAGGTTGACGACGGAAATATGGGGTGCGAGCACGCGGGCTCCTTAATCGAGGATATCGTCGAGGGCGCTCTTGATACGGTCGGTCACCGACTTCTTACCGGAAGCGACGTCATCGCCCATATCATCGGCAAAAGCACGGAGCAGCTCGCGCTGCTTATTGGAAAGATTGGTGGGAACGACCACGCGCAGTTGCACGATCAGGCGGCCACGCGAACCGCCACCGCCAATGCGCGGCATGCCGTAATTATTGACGTTCACGGTGTCGCCGTACTGGGCGCCGGCGGGAACCGTCACCTTAACGACCTCGTCGGGCATAATGCCCTCGACCTCAATCTCGCAGCCGAGCGCAGCCTGCGCAATCGAGATATCGCTCACCAGGTACAGGTCGTCACCGTTGCGCTTAAAGCGCTCATGGTCGGCAACGCGCACGTTGACAATCAGGTCACCCGAGGGCTCGCCGCGAAGGCCGGCCTCGCCAAAGCCGCTCACGCGCAGCTGGCGACCGGTCGAAACGCCGGCGGGAATATCGATGTCGATCTTTTCATGCGAAGGCGTGCGGCCCTGACCGTCGCAGGTCTCGCAGGGATGGTCGATAACCGTGCCCTCGCCATGGCAGTCGGGGCAAGGCGAGGAAGACTGAACCTGGCCCAGGAACGAGCGCTGGACCGTCGTGACGTAGCCTGTACCGTGACAGCGGCCGCACTGCTTTTCCTGTGCGCCCTCTGCCCTACCGGTGCCATTGCAGTCCTCGCAAGGAGCAAGGCGGTCATAGCTGATCGTCTTTTTGCAGCCGAGCGCCGCCTCCTCGAGCGTCACCGAAAGCGAGATGGCCATGTCGCGACCGCGACGACGCTCACGACGGTTGCGGGCGCCACCGCCGGCACCGCCGCCAAAGAACGAGGAGAACAAGTCGTCCATGCCCATGCCACCAAAGATATCGTTGATATCGACGTAGCCCGAACCACCAGGGCCGTCGGCAGTGCCGTAACGGTCGTAGTTAGCACGCTTCTGCTCATCGGAAAGAACGGAATAGGCCTCGTTGAGCTCCTTGAACTTGGCCTCGGCCTCGGGGTCGTCCGAAACATCCGGATGTACGGTACGGGCCTTCTTTAGAAACGCACGCTTGATCGTCCGCGCGTCGGCATCCCTGTCGACGCCAAGCACCTCGTAGTAATCCCTATTTTCCGACACGACCGAATCCTTCCGACTTTCATTATAGTCACAGTGCGTCCTATACCCAAGCTGGGCCGACCGCAAACAGAGGGTTTGATGTTATTGCATTTGGTACGGCGAAAGCATGGCCCGTTGCGAGCAGCTCGCGAACCAAACCGACACGAGCGCGAACATGAAGCCGTTGGCAAAACCGTTGGCAAACTGCATCGCGCCGCGCTTCCACCACAGCAGACTGCGATGAAGCACGCCGTCCGAAAGCACCATGAACAGGCCCATGGTAAACGGAATAAAGCACATCACGGCAAAGGCCGAGAACACGCCCGAAATGGCCGAGAGCACCAAAAACGGCGCCACGATGCCCATCAGGTAAAAACCGGTACGAGCTTTGCCTTCCAAGCGCTCGGCCTCAACATGGGCGCGGCCGACCAGGTCGCCGCCCGCGGCACCGTTGGTGCCAGCATGACCCATGCCGCTAATGCGGACCTCGTCGCCATCGTGCGTGCCGGCGGGAAACTCAATCGTCTGCTCGGAGGTTACGCGAGTACGACCGCTGCCACCGCAATCGGGGCAGGGGTCGGCCACGACCTTACCGGAACCGCCGCACTCGGGGCAGACCGACTGGAACGTGCCCGCACCAAACAGGAAGGACAGGTCGACGTCGATGTGGCCGCGGCCGCCACAGCTTGGGCAGGTATGGGCATGCTCGGAGGAGACAGAACCCGAGCCGCCGCAGTGACCACAGGTATCGAAGCGCGTATAGCGGACGGTCTTGCGGGCACCGCCCTTGGCCTCCTTGGCGTCCAGTTTGATATCGACGACCACGTTGGCGCCGTTCTCGGGATTGTAGGCAGCCTGGCCGCGACGCTGCTGGCCCCAAGCGCCACCAAAGGGAAAGCCGCCCTCAAAGGGATTGCCATAGCCCGTGTTGCCGGCGTAGCCGCCACCATAGGGCGAAGCTGTAGGAGCAC
The DNA here is from genome assembly GCA_902493895.1 of uncultured Collinsella sp. GTDB lineage: Bacteria > Actinomycetota > Coriobacteriia > Coriobacteriales > Coriobacteriaceae > Collinsella. The sequence goes on from CABUQW010000024.1 coordinate 10,341, forward strand.
CGGCAAAGGGATTGCCAGAACGCATGGCGTCATAGCGCGCACGTTTTTGCTCATCCGAAAGCACGGCGTAGGCCTCGGAAACCTCTTTAAACTTTTCCTCGGCATCCGGCTCTTTGTTGACGTCCGGATGGAGCTTGCGAGCCTTTTGCTGGAAGGCCTTCTGTATATCACGCGAGGTAGCGTCCTTGGAGACACCCAGAATCTCGTAATAATCTTTTTCGTTCATCGTCGCCATGCGCGGCAACCTCCTGCTCACAGCAGCGTATATATTCCGGTAATTCTACCCGAGCGGCCTAAGCTAGATCCCAAAACAGCTCGAACAGAACATTTCCATCGAGCCAGCCCAGGTGTGTCGGCGCCAGACGAGCTCGAACATGGCCCGCGACGACATCTGCCGAAGTGAAGGGTCCCTCATGGACTCCGAGCGTCTCGGGCACCCAAGTGGCAAGACCCAATTCGAGCGCGCGATCGCAAGCAGCTGTCAGCTCATCGGCCGGGATGACACGAGCCACGCGAACCAACAGGTCGGACGCAACACCGCGCGTCATGCGACAAGCGAGCATCAGGTCTTCGGCCGCAGCCTCGCGCTGCGACAGATATTCGGCCTCGAACGTCGTCGCGTCGTCGTCACGTTGCACCAGACGCACGCGGTACGCATCGCCTCGAGAAGACGCGCCGGGGAACAAACCTGCAAGACGGTCGAAATCCGCGGCGTCGAGCATGCCCGCGGCAGAACGACCCAGGCCCAGGTAGCCCCGTCCGGTCCAGTAGGCAATGTTATGGGCGCACTCATGGCCGTCGAGTGCGTAGCTCGCCACCTCATACGGGTGATAGCCGGCGGCACCCAGGAGCTCGCGTGCCACGTCCATGCAGGCGGCCTGAAAATCCTCATCAGGCTCGAGCGACTCGTCGCGGCACGCCATGCGATAAAGGGGCGTCCCCTCCTCGAGCGTGAGCGGGTAGACCGACACATGATGCGGAGCCGCCGCCAGCACGCCATCGAGCGTGCGCTTCCAACTCGCTGCGGTCTGCCCGGGAAGTCCGCACATGAGGTCGCACGACACATCGAGGCCAGCGTCCTTCACCGTCGCGATGGCGGCGAGCGCCCGATCGGCATCGTGAATACGGCCGATGGCAGTAAGTTCGGTGTTATCGAGCGTTTGCACGCCCAGAGAGACGCGTGTGACACCAACCTTGACAAGTGCAGTAGCGAGCTCGGCGGTCAGCGACTCGGGATTGGCCTCGCAGGTAAACTCAACGGGGGCGCACCACGCACGAATACGCCGCGCCAGCTCCACCAGGCGCTCCCCCGCCAGCGACGGCGTACCGCCGCCAACATAGACGGTGCGGATCTGGTCGAGGGCCCCAGCCTTACCAAAAGCATCGAGGCGCGCGTACAACTGCTCAAAATAGGAATCGAGCGCGGCATCCAAATCACACGAAGCAAAGCTGCGCGAGTCGAAGTCGCAGTAGCGGCACTTTTGGGCACAGAACGGCACGTGCACGTACAGCGCGGTAACGGCCACCCTTAAGCCTCCAGCGGATGAGGGGGCACCGATTCGCCGGCGGCAAGGGCAGCCTCACAGGCCACCACATCATGCTCGATCTCATCGACCAGCGCCATAAACTCCTCATACGTGGAGCAGCGCACCACCTGCGCGCGCCAGGCTGCAGCATGGGGCATGCCTTTTAAGTACCAGCTTGCGTACGTGCGGGCACGCGACATGAGCGGCAGGAGCTCATGCGTCAGCGTTAGGTGCTCACGCAGGGCGTCCAGGCGCTCAACGGAGCTGCGAGCCGGCACCGGTATGCCATCGAGTGCAAGGGCGCGAGCATCGCCAAACACCCACGGGTTCCCATAGATACCGCGCGCAATAAACACCGCGCTGGCACCCGAGCCCTGCAGATGCTCCGCGGCATCCTCGGCCGAGAACACATCGCCCGAACCAATCACGGGAATCTCAACGGCGTCGGCAACCTCATCGACGACCGACCAATCGGCCTGGCCCGTATAGAGCTGCGTGGCGCAGCGGCCATGCACCGCCACCGCGGCGGCACCGGCGCCTTCGAGCATCTGGGCAAATGTCGCGGCATTACGGTCCTCGGCATAAAAGCCCTTACGGATCTTTACGGTCACGGGTACATGCGCCGCGCCCACCGCCGCCTCGACGATCTTCTCGGCCAAATCGGGCGTGCGCATGAGCGCCGAGCCCTCGCCCTTGGTAACAACCTTGCGGGCGGGGCATGCCATATTGATATCGATGAGCGACAGGCGAACGCCAACGCGCTCCTCGACGGCAGCGACGGCGCTCGCAAACTGATCGGGCTTGGAGCCAAAGAGTTGCACGCAAATCTGCTGCTCCTCGTCGGCCGGTAGCACCAGGCGCCAGGTCTTGTTGCCGGCATAGGCAAGGCCCGCCACGCTCACCATCTCGCTGTAGGCAAGGTTGGCACCGCGACGGCGGCACATGATGCGGTAGGCAGGGTCGGTCACGCCCGCCATGGGAGCCATAAGGAACGGCTGCTCGGCATAGGCGCCCAGCAGCCGCTTGCTGTATTCAGAAAGCGCCATAGACCTACTCGTCCACCTTGAGGATCGCCATAAAGGCCTCCTGCGGGACCTCGACCGATCCGATGGCCTTCATGCGCTTCTTGCCCTCTTTCTGCTTCTCGAGCAGCTTGCGCTTACGCGAGATATCGCCGCCGTAGCACTTAGCAAGCACGTCCTTGCGACGCGCCTTGACGGTGGAGCGGGCAATGATCTTATTGCCGATAGCACCCTGGATGGGCACCTCGAACAGCTGACGCGGGATGATCTCCTTAAGCTTGTCGCACAGACCGCGGGCCAGACCATAGGCCTTGTCCTTGTGGACGATAAACGACAGCGCGTCCACCTCGTCGCCCGAAAGCAAGATATCGAGCTTGACGAGCTCGGAGGGACGATACTCGTTGAACTCGTAGTCGAGCGAGGCATAGCCCTTGGTACGGCTCTTGAGCTGGTCAAAGAAGTCCAAGATGAGCTCGGCGAGCGGCATATCAAAGCGCATCTCGACCGACTTGCTCGTGAGATGAATCATGTCGGTAGTAATGCCGCGGTGCTCGATAGCGAGCTGCATGACGGTACCCGTATACTCGGGCGGGCAGATAATCTTGGCCTTGAGGTAGGGTTCCTCGATACGCTCGATGCGCGTAGCCTCGGGCAGATCCTGCGGGCTGCGGACATCAATCATCTCGCCGTCAGTCTTGTAGACGTGATAGTCCACCGAGGGGCTCGTGGCAATGAGGTCAAGATTGAACTCGCGCTCCAGGCGCTCCTTGACGACCTCCATATGCAGCAGGCCCAAGAAGCCCACGCGGAAGCCAAAGCCGAGCGCCACCGAGGTCTCGGGCTCCCACACCAACGACGGGTCGTTGACGTGCAGCTTATCGAGCGCGTCACGCAGGTTCTCGTAGTCCTTGTTATCGATCGGGAACAGGCCCGTATAGACCATGGGCTTGGCCTCGCGGTAGCCGGGAAGCGGCTCGGGGCAGGGATTCGACGCCCACGTGAGGGTATCGCCCACGCGAACGGCCTCGGGGTCCTTCAGGCCCGTGACCACGTATCCGACCTCGCCGACCGTGAGCGCGTCGACCGGGGTCTCGGCGGGACGCTTGACGCCCACGCCATCGACCAAAAAGTCGCCCTTTGCCTGCATCATGCGCAGGGTATCGCCCTTTTTGATGGAGCCGTCAAAGATGCGCACCGTGGCGACGACGCCACGATACTCGTCGAAGTACGAATCCAGAATGAGTGCCTTGAGCGGCGCGTTCGCATCGCCCTTGGGCGGAGAGATCAAAAAGACAATGGACTCCAACAGATCGTGGATGCCCTCGCCGGTCTTGCCCGAGACGCACACGGCATCATCGGCAGGGATCGCCAGGTCATCCTCGATCTCGGTCTTAACCTCGTCGGGATGGGCCGAGGGCAGGTCGATCTTGTTGATGGCCGGCACAATGTCCAGATTGGCGTTCATGGCGAGCGTCGCGTTGGAGACGGTCTGCGCCTCGACGCCCTGCGTGGCGTCGACAACGAGCACCGCGCCCTCACAGGCTGCCAGCGAGCGCGAGACCTCATAGGTAAAGTCCACGTGGCCCGGCGTATCGATCAGATTGAACTGATACGTCTCGCCATCGTCGGCGTCATAGGACACGCGAACGGCATTGGACTTGATCGTGATGCCGCGCTCGCGCTCGATATCCATGGTGTCGAGCAGCTGCGACTCCATGTCGCGTTCGTCGACGGTATGGGTGAGCTCGAGGATGCGATCGCTGATCGTGGACTTGCCATGGTCGATGTGCGCAACGATTGAGAAGTTGCGGATGTGGGAAATGTCAATTGAAGTATTCATGCGGACTATCTTACCCGAGCGGTACAAAAAATGGAGCCTGTTCCATAAAACAGGCTCCATTTATGCGCGTAATCTGTGTGGTGTGAAATTTACAACTTAGGCGTTGATGCTGTTCACGAGCTTGGCAAGACCGGACTTGCGGTTGGAAGCCTGGTTCTTGTGGATAACATGCTTGGCGGCAGCCATGTCGAGACGCTTGGTGACGGTCTTGAGGGCAGCCTGGGCCTTCTCGGCGTCGCCCTCGGCGACGGCGGACTGGACGTGCTTGGTCAGCGTCTTGAGCTCGGACTTGACAGCCTTGTTACGCATGCGAGCTGCCTCATTGGTGCGGATACGCTTCTTCTGAGACTTGATGTTTGCCACTTCTGGAGTTCCTTTCGAGTTCCTTGCAAAAAATGTATGACACCTCTGAGACACGGTGAGGTCATGCAAGCGCCTACTATAGCACGCTCCCCCTCAAAGGGATAGAACGAATTTGTCAAATAGGCAGGTATCATCACGATTTTCTCAAGATGTTCGTAATCCAGAGCAAAAGCGCGGTCTGAGAATCGGCCGAACCCTTGAGCGCGAGCTCCACATCGACCGCGCCCTCGAGCGCAGCGACGAGCTCCGCCATCGAAAAGCGGCGTGCCCAGGTCAGATGATTTTTGACCTGCCAGGACTGGAGCTTGAGCGTTGCGGCCAGCTCACGACCCTGTCCGCGCGCATCGAGCGCCTTGGCGACGATTAGCTCGCGGATGCGGCCGCACAGCAATGTGTAAGTCCACACGTAGCTCTTGGCGGGCAGTAGATTGAAGAGCTCGAGCGAGCGTCGCATGTCACGGGCCGAGACCGCATTGAGAAAATCCCAGGGTTGAACCTCGGCCGTACGTACAATCCAGCGCTCAACGTCGGCAAGCTCAATCTGGGGCGCCTCGACCATCTGGGCAAGCTTAGCCAAGTCGTTATCGAGCATGCGAGTGTTTTCACCCGAACGCGAGACGAGTTCCTCGGCGGCCGCCGTCGAAATCGACTTGCCGTGCTGCGTCGCCATCTGTTGCACGCGGCGCGGTAGTTCCCAGCGCTTGGTGCCGGAGCAATCGATCACGGCCTTCTTGTCGATCTTGGCGATCGCCTTATACAGGCGCGTGTTCTTGGCAAGCGAGTCGGCGATGATGAGGCAGACCGTTGTGGGGCTGGGACTCGCCAGATACTCAACGAGCGGCTCCGAGACCGCCTTGGCGAGCTTTGAGCAGCCGTAAAGGATTACCAGGCGAAACTCGCTGCCCATCGGAAAGGTGTTAAGCGATCCGATAATGGACTCGATATCGGGGTCCTTGGTCATGTCGCGCTCGTCGAGGTTGAACTCGACCATACCCGACTTTTCCAGACGCGCTTTCATACGCGAGACGGCGTGATCGCGCTTGACTCCGTCGGTACCGACAATCAGATATGCCGGCAGCAGACCGGTTTCGGACATTGCGCTCCCCTCCCGCAGGCCTTCGTATTCGTTCCGTGCCATTCTAGCCCAGGGGCCCACCACACGCCAACGACGTCGTCACGATCGCTGGCATCGCATCGCAAAGCCATTCGCAGTCGGCGTGACGGTAATGTCGCCGTGTTCGATGGTGCACGTGAACACGCCGCCCGCTTCCTTAACGGCATCGATGCAGGCATCGGACGGATGGCCGTATCGATTCCCTTCGCCCGCGCTCGCAAGGGAAAGCTCGGGCTTCAAGACGTCCAGCAACTCACCATCGACTGAAACCTTGGAGCCGTGATGCCCAAGTTTAAGCACATCGATATCCCCCACCTCATGCACGAATTCCCGTTCTTGGTCGAGCTCGGCATCGCCGGTGAGGAGTATGCGCAGGCCCTTGCCTTCCTGAACATATGAGAGCAGCAGGACAAGCGAGTCCTCATTTCCCTCGCCATCAACGGACTCGAATGGCCACATCACGCGGGCGCAAAATAAGCCGATATCGACCGTATCCCCACGGCGCACCTGCCGATACTCCACGCCTGGTCGGTTCAATACCCCGGCAGGAGCATCCTCCAGCGCATCCGCCGCCACGGCAATCGTTCCAACCGAAAACTGTTCGAGCACGGCAGGCAGACCACCCCAGTGATCCTCATCCCAATGCGTCACAAAGACGGCATCGATATGGTGCACGTTATTGCGAACCAACGCCGCCACCACGCGCTCGTCGAGCCCGCAGTCGACGAGTGCTACTGCGCCGCCCTGGCGGATAAGAATCGCATCGGCCTGGCCCACATCGAGCACCGTCACCGAAGGCGGAGCGAATCGATCCCAGTAGGCGTACGGAATCGCAGCCAAGAGCACCAGGCATGCAAGCCCCACCGCCATAGGACGTGCACGGGGACGCGGCCACCAGACCAGCAGAACCGCCAGCAAACACGGCACTAGGTAAATCCACATGCTATCGGGCGGCACGCTCACGGATGCACCCGGCACGGCGGCAAACAGCTGCTCGAAGAACAGCGCGCAACGGGAGGCAATCATGGGCACAACGAGCGCCCAAGTCCGCAACGGTGCCACGAGCGAAAAGGGAACCAGCACGATCGACACGGCAAGCAGTACGCTCACCACCGGACCGATGACCGCATTTGCCAGCGGAGCAATGAGCGAGAACGTACCGAAGGCAGGAATGGTAATGGGAAGTGTCGCCAGTTGCGAGCACAGCGTGACGGAAAGCATGCTGGCAACGCCCGATGGCACACCCAGCTCGCCCAAAGCGTAGGTCGCATAGGGGCAAAAGCACAGAATGGCTAAGACGCTGGCACATGAAAGCTGAAAGCCCATCTCGAACAGCACCGTCGGCCGCAGTAGAACAAAGATGGACATGGTAACAAAGAGTGCCGAAAGGCCGTGCCGGCGACGCCCCGCGCCGTTTACGACAAGCGTCGCGAATACCATGCAGCACGCGCGCACGGCCGAGGGAGACGCGCCCGTAAAGGCAGCGTAGCCCACAAGCGTTATCGCCAGTATCGCCCGCTGAAGACCACGTGAGCACCGAGTCTTTTGCAATAAACCCTCGATTACAAACCCCACGATAGCCAAATGGCTGCCCGAGACGGCGATAAGATGCGCCGTTCCCGTCACCGAAAACCAGTCGCCCGCCGGCTGGGCGCGCAGCTCGGCCGAACGACCGCAGACGACACCGGCTATGAGCGCACGCGCCGGGTCGGTCGCAGCCGCGATGGACGCAAGCAGCCCATTTCGCAGCCGAAGCAGCGGCCCCGGAGAGCCCTCATCGACCGGCACAATCCGAACGGCTTGAACCTTGCGCACCTCGCCTCGGAGCACGCGCGATCGTCCATACGCATCGTTCTCAAAACGCGAAACGCGACCGATAACACGCACGTGCGCCCCGACCTTGAGCTCACGGTCAAACGATAGGCGAACCGTTGCCAGGTTCTTACCGTCCGCGCGTGCCTCGCAGGTATAGGAATACACGTCGTCGTTTATGGATGGATCACCCTGCACGACAAACTCGAGGCTGCTTGCCGCTCGACCATCGAGCGCCTTCGAGGCACTCAGCGTGCCCACAGCCCACCACACCGAGACGACCGCTCCCGCCACGAGACCGACGGACGCGGCATACAGCCACCGCTTCCAAGGGGCAAGCCGCGCACAAGATTGAGCCAGCACAACGAATACCGCCGCCGCAACGGGAATGGCCCATAGCGGCCCGACCGCCGGAGCCCGCTCCCTCAGCAGCGCATCAGCGACCATGTTGAGCACCAAGACGCAGCTCATGCACATGCCGGCACACAGGGCCATCGTCCACGGCATCAGGGGCCGCGGAGGCATCACGTGCTCGCGCTCGGTCGCACTCATACGCAGATGCAATCTTTGATTTTGGCAAGCTTCTTCTCGCCGATTCCCGACACACGCATCAGATCGTCAACCGAAGAAAAAGCACCGTTCTTTGTCCGCTCATCGATAATCGACTGGGCCATAGAGGGGCCGATGCCCGAAAGCGTCTGCAGCTCTTCTGCGCTTGCCGTATTGATGTTTACTAGGCCTGTTGCGCCACCCGCGCCCGATGATGCGGAAACCCCACCATCAACACCGGCTTCCGCAATGGACGCCTGCTGCTCCCCTACCGTTGGAACATGGATTTTTTGTCCATCAGTGACCTTAGATGCCCGATTGAGCCCCGTAACGTCTGCCTCGGGCGCCAGCCCGCCGGCGGCATCAATCGCCTGAGCCACCCGCGCGCCGTCCTTGAGACGATATACGCCGGGCGACACAACGGCGCCATCAACATCGACATAGACCTCTACCGCAGCAGACGCCTTAGGCGAAGAGCCTTCGGATGTCTTTCCACTCGAAGCATCGCCGGATCCCGGCTCCACCAACGAGCCCGAACCATCAGTCCGCTCAAAAGACACGCCGCTGGCACCGCCGCCAAGGTTCGCCATCGCCAAGCCGCTCGCCATCGCAATGACAACCAGTATCGCCATCACCACTGCCTTATGACCGAGCAGCTTGTCCGCCAAGCGGTCCATCCGTTTGACCCGTTCGTGTTGTTCGCGCTGCGCCATAGCAAAACCTCCCAACAACATCGTGTCAGGAAAAGAGCCCTGCAACAGGCACGCTCCAAAACCGGTTTTAGCGGTCAAACCAAAAACCAACCAAAACCTTGCACAAATCTGTCCATTTATTCAGGCACACGTCAGCAAATGAGCACTTAGTCGCAAAATGCCCAGATAGCAAAAGACCGACGATGCAAGCGCATCGTCGGTCTATGCACAAATTTACTCGTGATCTTGGTAAATCTCACGCGGAGCAAGCTCCGAATGTTTACGTTTTAAGGTCTTAGGGGCCTTATACGTGTTGCTCTCGAAGTCGATGTACTCGGTCTGCTTGAGCAGGCGCTCGATCATCTCCTCGTGATCGAACAGCTCCCAGGCCTCATGCACGGCATCGAGTTTAGCGTGCGTCTCGGGACGGCGCGGCATAAACAGCGTGCAGCAGTCGGGAGCGGCCTCAGTCGAGATATCGAACGTACCGATCTCCTCGGCGCGCGCGATGATCTCCTGCTTGTCCGAACCGATGAGAGGACGGAACACGGGGATCTTCACGGCCTCGTTGACGGCCATGATGTTCTCAAGCGTTTGGGAGGCAACCTGCCCAAGCGATTCACCCGTAACGATGGCGTTGGCGCCCTCGATGTGTGCAATGCGCTCGGCAACCGAATACATAATGCGGCGATACATGATCACGCGCAGGTTGCTGGGACAGGTGACCGAAATCTCACGCTGACAGTCGCCAAACGGCACAACGTACAGGCGGCCGATCTGGACACCCGGCTCAAGCGCACGGATGATGTCCTGCACCAAATACTCGCTCGTATCGGGCGTCTGCGGACGACCGGAGAAATGTACCGGCACGCACACCGCACCGCGACGCGCGAGCATCCAAGTCGCCACCGGAGAATCGATACCCGACGACAGCAGCGTCACGACCTTGCCGGCAGAACCCACCGGCAGACCGCCCACGCCGCGCTCGGAGCGCGCGTACACATAAACGCTACCCTGAACCACAAGTACATGCACCATGGCATCGGGGTCGTGCATTTGAACCTTTTTATCGGGGAAGGCCTCGCACAGCACCTCGCCCACCTGACGATTGATATCAATCGAGGTGAGCTCATAGTCAGTATTGGAGCGCTTGGCGTGCACCTTAAACGAATCGAAAGGACCAAACTCGCGCAGCGCCTTGACGGCGGCGGCACAGTACTCCTGCGGGTCGCGGTTAGTGTGATACGCCAAAGACACACGAGCAACGCCGGGAACGGTGCGAATGACACGCGCCGCCTCATCGGCCTGATGCTCGTTAAAGGTCACGAGGATATAACCGGAAATTCGAGACACGGCATTCACGGAAAAGGCGGCCAAGGCCGCCTTGATGTTATCCATGAGGATATGCTCAAAATGTGCGCGGTTCTTGCCCTTCAGTCCAACCTCGTGATAGTGGACCAGACAGACGCGAGCTGCCATTTAGGCTTCAGCAACCTTGTGGCCGAGCGCCTTCTCGTAACGGGCCTCGTCGTAAGAGATGTCGCCATCGACAATCTCGTCCATAGCCATCGAGATGGTATCGGCACCGGAAAGCCCGATGGTGATGTCATCGACATCCTGGACGGCAAGCACGCGGTTGTGCTGGCCACGCAGCATGCTATTGATGTCGCAGGCGCGCTTGGAGGCAAGCGAAGCGAGCAGGAAGCGGTTGTGATCGGTCTTCTCCAGAAGATCGTCAATGCAAGGCTTTACAACGGACACGGACCTCAGATCCTTTCATGCATATCGAGAACGCGAACGAGCTCATCGGTCGCGCGGTCGAGATCGTCATTTACCACGACGTCGTCGTAGCGGTCGGCAAGGGCAAGCTCATCGGCGGCGTTTGCCATACGCAGCTCAATCGTCTCGGGCGTCTCGGTACCGCGACCGACTAGACGCTCGCGGAGTACCTCAAGCGAAGGCGGCTTGATAAAGATCAGCACGGCCTCGGGGAAACGCTCCTTCACCTGCAGGGCACCCTGGACATCGATCTCCAAGATGAGAGACGAACCAGAGGCGAGCTTGGACTGAACCTCGCTCACCAACGTGCCGTAGCAGTTACCGTGGACCTCGGCCCACTCAACAAACTCACCGTTTGCCACGCGGCGGTCGAACTCCTCACGCGTCAGGAAAAAGTAATTGACGCCGTCGACCTCACCTTTGCGTGGTGCTCGCGTGGTAGCCGAAACCGTCAGGCCCAGGTTCGAGCGGAGCTCGCGCACACGAGTGACGAGCGTGCCCTTGCCTGCGCCTGACGGTCCAGAAATCACAAAGAGCTTGGAATCCTGAGCGCCCACTTATTTGGTCAGCTGCTCGAGGAGCTGCTCGCGCTGACGGACGCCGAGGCCCTGGACGCGACGGGTAGCGGAGATACCGAGCTCCTCCATGATCTTGGCGGCCTTGGCCTTGCCATAACCAGGAAGAGACTCGATGAGGGTGGAAACCTTCATGCGGGAAGCGATGGGGTCATCGGAGTTGAGCACAGACTCGAGGGACTTCTCGCCCTTCTTGATCTGCTCGCGAAGCTCAGCGCGGGCGTGACGTGCGGCAGCAGCCTTCTCAAGAGCCTGCTTGCGCTGCTCATCGGTAAGCTGAGGGAGTGCCATTCGTACCTCCAAAAAGTTGGGTTATATCTGATTCAATAATTGGCATTTTAGCACGTAGAACGTACAAAATGCCCAATCGCGGCTCCATAGGTTAGACGATACCCGCAAAAAGTGCAATATACTGCGCCCAAAGTTAAGCCCCTGACCTGCGATTCCACACAAAGGATGGGAAAGTTTACGCAGGCACAGGGGCTATTTTGTGCTAATGAGACCCAAAAGTGGTGACTTAGGGGAATCTTTTAGGCGACGTTTTCGACCAGCTCAGCGACAATAGCGTCAAAGGCGGCAACCGGATCGTCGGCGCCGGTGATGGGACGGCCCACCACAATGTGGCTTGCGCCACGCTCGATAGCCTGGGAAGGCGTCGCCACGCGGGACTGGTCACCAAGGGCGGCACCCACCGGACGCACACCCGGAGTCACGATGAGGGCATCGGGGCCCAGCAGCTCACGCATGTCGTGAGCCTCCATCGGCGAGCACACGATACCGTCGATGCCGTTGGCCTGAGCAAGCTTTGCCAGGCGGGCGGCCTCCTCGGCCACGGGCGACTCGACGCCGATCTCGCTCAAGGCATCCTGGTTCATGCTCGTGAGCACGGTGATGGCGACGAGCTTGGCGCGGTCCTCGCGCGCCTCCTCGGCGCCCTCGCGGCAGGCAGCGAGCATGGCGCCCGAACCCAAGCCGTGGACCGAAAGCAGATCGGCACCGGCAAGCGAGGCCGAGCGGGCGGCACCGCGAACCTGATGCGGAATATCATGGAACTTAAGGTCAAGGAAGACCTTAAAGCCCAGGTCCTTAAAGGTCTTGACGATCTCGGGGCCCTCAGCGTAATAGAGCGTCATGCCGACCTTGAGCCAAGCGGCATGACCAGAAAGCTCGTGGGCGAGCTCGAGCGCACGCTCACGATCGCAGTCGAGGGCGACGATCACGCGGTCGCGGGCATCGGTCTCTAGCATTCGAAAGCACCTACCAGTTCATTGATGTCCTTCACGCCCTGAGACTCGGCCCAGGCCTCGAGCTCGCGCGCGATCTTGAGCGAAGCACACGGATCGACGAAGTTGGCCATGCCGACCGACACGCAGGTAGCGCCAGCCAGGATAAACTCGGCCGCATCCTCGCCCGTCATGACGCCGCCGACACCGTTGATGGGGATATCGACGGCCTGAGCGACCTCCCAGACCATGCGAACGGCGATGTGGTGGCACAGCGGGCCCGAAAGGCCGCCCTTGGGCTTGGCCACGCGGGACTTGCGGGTATGGACGTCGATGGCCATGCCCTGGATGGAGTTGATGACTGAAAGGCCGTCGGCACCGGCAGCCTCGAGGGCCTTGGCGATCTCGGCGACGTTGACCGGAGCCATCTTTACGAACAGCGGCTTATCGGTCACCTTGCGGCAGGCAGCCATAACGGAAGAGGCGCCCTCGGGCGTGGAGCCCATGGCGGCACCGCCGGCGGCGATATTAGGGCAGCTCACGTTGATCTCGTAGCCGGCAGCCCAGGGGCACAGCTCGACATACATCTCGAGCGCGCGGACAAACTCGTCAACGGAGTGGCCGGCAACCTGACAGATGACCTGGCAGCCGTCCTTGGACAGCTGTTCGAGCCACGGACCGGACTCGCGGGCAAAGGCGGCCACGCCGGGGTTCTGAAGGCCCACGGAGTTGATCATACCGCCGGGAATTTCGGCCATGCGGGGCGCGGGGTTGCCGGGCCAGGGCTCGGCAGCGCAACCCTTGGTGGTGATGGCGCCCAGCTGCGAAACATCGAAGAAGTTCTGGAACTGCCAACCGTAGCCAAAGGTACCGGCTGCGGTGTTGATGGGGTTCTGCATCTTGACGCCGCCGAAATCGACGGCCATGTTCACGGTACCCACTAGAAGACCACCACCTTGGAAGCATCGAACACGGGGCCGCACATGCAGGCGCCCTTCATACCGTCGACCGTCTCTACGTTGCAGGTGTTGCAGGCGCCAAAGCCACAGCTCATCATGCGCTCAAGCGACACCTCGCAGTACACACCGGCCTCGGCGGCAGCGGCGGCGACTTTTTTCATCATGACGGCGGGGCCGCAGCTGGCGACGTAGTCGTAGCCGCCCTCGCCGAGCAGCTCGGCTGCCGGGTCGGTGCAAAAACCGTGCGTGCCCAGCGTGCCATCGTCGGTGCACACGTTAACCGTGGCGCCCAGCGCGCGGAACTCATCGACACCCACGGCCTTGGAAGCGGTGCCAAAGCCCAGGCACACGTCGACATCCACGCCCTGCTCGACAAGCTTGCCGGCAAGGCACAGCACGGGCGGAACGCCGATGCCGCCCGCCACGAGCAGCGCCTTCCTGGTGCCCTCGGGAACAAGCCAGCCGCGGCCGCCAGGGCCCAACAGGTTGGACTTGGAGCCGGGGGCCATCTGCGACAGACGACGGGTGTCGTCGCCCACGACGGCGTACCACAGCTCGACGGTACCGGCCTGGGCGTCGGCGCGATAGAAGCTCAGGGGCACGCGAAGCAGCGAGCACGCATCGCCGGGCACGGCGATGTTCACAAACTGACCGGGCTTGAGCGCACTTGCAAGCTTGGGGGCCGAGATGACGAGCGAGAAGATGCCGTCGGCGATCTCCTGGTTCGAGACGACCTCGAAGTCGTGCATGCGTGCAGTGGAAGGTGTGGGCATAGACGCTCCAATCCCCCATGCGATTGCATGGTCAAAACGAACAGAAAGCGCGGCACCGCAAGGGCACCGCGCACAAAAGCGATAAGGCTATGCTAGCAGATGCAGCCGTCGGCGAGCGTCTGCTTACCGCCGACAAACACATCGGTGGCACGACCGGTAAGCGTGCGGCCGGCAAAACCGGAGTTCTCGGCGCGCGACTCGTAACCGTCCTCGCCGACCGTCCAGGTGGCAGAGGGGTCGAACACGGTCAGGTCGGCAACGGAGCCCGCCTTGACCTGAACCTGGTCGAGGCCCAGAATCTCACGCGGCTTGATAGCCATGAGCTCAACCATGCGGCCCACGCTCATCTTGCCCGTGTTGACCAGCTCGGTGAGTACGAGCGACAGGGAGGTCTCGAGGCCGATCATGCCAAAGGGCGCAAGCTCGAACTCGCGGGCCTTCTCCCACGGGGTGTGGGGAGCGTGATCGGTGACGATAGCGTCGACGGTGCCGTCGATGACGCCCTGACGGATGGCCTCAGCATCTTCCTCGGTACGCAGCGGCGGATTGACCTTGAGCGAGGTGTTGTAGGTCTCGTCCAGGTCGTTCTCGGTCAGGAACATGTGGTGCGGGGTAGCCTCGCAGGTAACCTGAACGCCAGCAGCCTTACCGGCACGCACGATCTCCAGACCATGGGCGGTGGAGATGTGCTGGATGTGCAGCTTGGCACCGGTCAGCTTGGCGATCTCGATGTCGCGGGCGATCTGGAGCTCCTCGCCGGCAGCCGGCCAGCCCTCGAGGGCCAGACGGGTCGAGACCTTGCCCTCGTTGATCTGGCCGTGACCGACCAGGTCCTCGTCCTGGCAGTGGCTCATAAAGACCTTGCCGAACATCTTGCCGTAGTCCATGCAGCGACGGAGCATGCCTGCGCCCTGCACGCCGCGGCCGTCGTCGGTGAAGGCGACGGCGCCGTGGGCGACCATATCGCCCATCTCGGACATGGCCTCGCCCTTAAGACCGCGGGTCATGGCGCCCGACGGATAGACGCGGCAGTGACCGACCTCGGCAGCGCGGGACTTGACGAACTCCACGACAGTGCCGTTATCGGTGACGGGATCGGTGTTGGGCATGGCGCACACGCCGGTAAAGCCGCCCTTGGCAGCTGCGCGGGTGCCGCTCTCGATGTCCTCTTTGACCTCGTAGCCGGGCTCGCGAAGGTGAACGTGCATATCCACCAGGCCGGGGACGAGGTACTTGCCGGAAAGGTCGCGGACCTCGGCTCCCTCGACGGCGAGATTCTCGCCGACCTCGGCGATCTTGTCGCCGTCAATCAGGACGTCAACGACACCGTCAAGCTCGACGGACGGGTCGACGACGTGGGCATTCTTAAGAAGCAAGGCCATTATCGGCACCTCCAAGCAGCAGATACAGGATAGCCATACGCACGCAGATACCGGCGTAGACCTGCTCCAGGATGACGGAGCGTTGCGGGTGGTCGGCCATATAGGAATCGAACTCGACGCCGCGGTTGATGGGGCCCGGGTGGCAGATGATCGCGTCGGGCTTCATGAGCTTCTCGCGGTCCTTGGTCAGGCCGAAGAGCTTGTGGTACTCGCGAATGGTCGGGAACGGGGCACCCTCGAGGCGCTCCTGTTGCACGCGCAGCATGTAGACGACGTCCAGCTCGGGCAGGACGGAATCGAGGTCGCTCGTCACGTGGTCGCAGCCCAGAACCTCGGGCGCCGGCGGCAGCAGCGTGCCGGGGGCGACGGCGTAGGTCTCGCAGCCCATGATCTTAAGGGCGGGGATCAGCGAGCCGCAGACGCGGGAGTGGGCGATATCGCCGACGACGGCGACCTTCAGACCGTGGAAGTCACCCTTGTGCTCCCAGATGGTGTACAGGTCGAGCAGGGCCTGCGTGGGATGGTTGTGCTTGCCGTCACCGGCGCAGATGACGCTTGCGGGCGAGTTCTGCGTGACGATGTAGGGAGCGCCGGCGTGCTTATCGCGCACGACAATGCAGTCGATCTTATAGGCGTTGAGGGTCTCGACGGTGTCGACGAGGCTCTCGCCCTTGACCGTGGAGGTCGAGGAGCCGCCAAAGTTAAGGCTGTCGGCCGAAAGACGCTTCTCGGCGAGCTCGAAGGAGCTGCGGGTGCGCGTCGAGGGCTCGTTGAACATGTTGACGATGGTCTTGCCCTTGAGCGTGGGGACCTTCTTGATCGCACGCTCGTTGACCTCGGAGAACGCCTTGGCGGTCTCGAGGATGAGCTTGATGTCCTCTTCGGAGTACTCGGTAATGTCGATCAGGTGCTTATGGTTGAACGCCACGGTACTACTCACCTCCCAGCGGCGCGGAGCCCACGTGGGAACCCGGCGCGACGTCGTTAATCTCGACGGCGGTGTGGCCGTCGACTTCCTTCATATATAGGTGCACGTTCTCCTCATGCGACGAGGGAACGTTCTTGCCGACAAAGTCCGGCGAGATGGGGAGCTCGCGGTGGCCGCGGTCAACGAGGACTGCCAGCTCAATGCGGCTCGGACGGCCCAGGTCCATAACGGCGTCGAGAGCGGCGCGGATGGTACGGCCCGTATACAGGATGTCGTCCACCAGCACGACGCGCTTGCCGTCGACGCTGAAGGGAATGTTGGTAGCGTGGATCGCGGGAGCGAAATTGGTCGCATAGTCATCGCGGTAGAAGCTAATGTCCAGGCTGCCGAGCGGAACGTCGACGCCCTCGATCTCCTTGATCTCCTCGGCGAGCTTCTTTGCCAGAAGGTCGCCGCGCGTGACGATGCCGACCAGAGCGAGGTCTTCACAGCCCTCGTTGCGCTCGAGAATCTCGTGCGCGATGCGGGTCATCGCTCGGTTGACGGCGGTCTCGTCCATGATGACCGCCTTGGGGGAAGTCGTGCCCATCGATCTCCTTCCTCACATGTCTTGACTGCTGACACAGTCAAAAAAATAGATGCCCGACCGCTCAAAGCGGACCAGACACCCACAGGAAGGGCTGCTCTTTGGCAGCAATGTAATTCCATGTGGGTATCTCGTACCCCTTTAATGGTCAAGGGATAGTGTAGCCAACCTCGAGCTTAATTGCGAGCATAAATACAGAGCAATCCGTAAACGGAGCCCAATGCTCCATAAACCTATATATATTTGTGGGACGAGCTTGAAAACGCGCGCACGAGCTGGCATAATCCCCTCTGCTGCACGCAAATCGGATCTACGTCCAGGGCCGTGGCGTGAGCACTATCGCCAAAAGAGGAATATCTCTGTGTAGATTACGCACAGGGAGCTGCTTCTGTGCTATAGTTCAGGCTTGTTTGTTAACGCGACATGTTCGTTTGTCGCCCAAGGAGGGTCAGTTATGTCCAAAGTTTGCGAAGTTTGCGGTAAGCACCCCGTTGCCGGTCGCTCCATCAGCCACTCTCACCGCGTCACCAACCGTAAGTTCCGCCCCAACATCCAGCGCGTCTACGTCGTCGTCGATGGTCACCGTCGCAAGATGAACGTTTGCTCCACCTGCCTCAAGTCCGGCAAGGTTGCGCGCTCCTAAATAAGGTCTTACCAACAAGTACCTCGGACTCTCCGGGTCAAAGACCTCGCGTTCACATAGAACTTACCAAAGGCGCCCTCCCCTACGGAGGGCGCCTTTTTGCACTCATTGGGGACAGACTTACATGAGTGTTTTCACGCATTGGGGACAGACGTAACGCATGCCAGCAGCGGTTCGGCCCCTGCCTCACGCCGCCTCGTTCCAGCCCGCGGTGGCCTTGGTTACGCTTGTAGCGCCGATGCCGGTGATACGGGCAATTTGCTTGACCGTGAGATGTGCCCGCCTAAGCCTCAGCAGACACGCATCACGATCGGGGCGTGGCAGGGCCTTGAGCAGCGCAGGATCTATGCTCGGAAGGACTTCGCGCGCAACGGAAAGAGCATCCTCATCGAGGATCCGTCGGCGTGGAAGAATCTCAACTGACCAGATCCGCCCGGCAACTTCCTTAAGATGCTCACAATAGCGACGAGACCCCCCGACAATATCGAGCATAGGGGCCACGTCACAGATGTCAAAGGGATCGTAGCCCAGCTGGTATGCCCTAAAGCTTGACCAGCGGTATGCTTCGAGAGAGTCGATCGCACCTTTCACAGGATTGAGATGGATATAATCGAGTAGCTGCACCGCCTGTGTGTCCGACTCAACCGCAACACGCGAATAGCGATTGTCAAACAGATGGCCCGTTCTTCCCGTTTTCCCATTGAAATACTTAGCATACGCCGTCAGTGCGCACTGCATTGCCTTTGAAAGGTTGTCATATGGGTCATCAACCATCAAATGGAAGTGGTTGTCCATAAGGCACCAAGCCAACACTGCCACTTTATGGCGTGCAAACCTGTCCGAGATGTCCGATAAGAAACGATATCGGTCAGAGTCATCTTCAAAAATAATCTGTTTGGAGTTGCCACGGTCAAAGACGTGGTAATAGCCGGTGAGCGAAACGGCGCGGGCGCATCGGGGCATAATCTCTCCTTTCAAAAACTGAACAGGCAACACCTAAAAGGAGAGAAGGAACGCGAAATGCTGAGCCTGTGATCTATTTATATCCAATGAGCGGCAAAAAAGGCCCAGAACGGCAAAATGGCAAAACGATGTCTGTCCCAAATGAGTATAAGCACTCATGTAAGCCTGTCCCCAATGAGCGGGGCGGTGGAGCAGGCAAGTAGTTTTAGTTAAAACGTTTCAGTTTATTGAAGCGTTTTAGTTTGTCTTTTACGGGAATCTGACCGTTCACCGATTTATTTCTTGCTATCATGCATCTTGTAGGGTAAATCTCCGATCGCAAGGAGACACAAATGGTGAAAAAGTCACCGGAAAACACTACTCCCGCAATTGTGGACAACGTAGAGGCGCTTGAGGCTAAGCTCGCTCAGATGCGAGAGGCCCAGGCGCTTTTTGCTACGTACACGCAGGAGCAGGTCGACAAGATCTTCTATGAGGCCGCCATGGCCGCCAACAAGGCTCGTATCCCGTTGGCGAAGATGGCCATCGAGGAGACCGGCCGCGGCGTTCTTGAGGACAAGGTCATCAAGAACCACTACGCCGCAGAGTACATCTACAACGCTTACAAGAACACCAAGACCTGTGGTGTCCTGGAGCGCGACGAGGCTTACGGCATCACCAAGATCGCCGAGCCCATCGGCATCGTGGGCGCCGTCATCCCGACGACCAACCCCACCTCCACCGCGATCTTCAAGACGCTGATCAGCCTGAAGACCCGCAACGCCATCATCATCTCCCCGCACCCGGCTGCCGCCAAGTGCACCATCGCCGCCGCCAAGCTCGTGCTTGACGCCGCCGTCAAGGCCGGCGCCCCCGAGGGCATCATCGGCTGGGTCGATGTCCCCTCCATCGAGCTGACCAACATGGTCATGCGCGACGTCGACATCATCCTCGCCACCGGTGGCCCGGGCATGGTCAAGGCCGCCTACTCCTCGGGCAAGCCCGCCCTGGGCGTTGGCGCCGGTAACACCCCGGTCGTCATCGACGACACCGCTGACGTGCTGCTCGCCGTCAACTCCATCATCCACTCCAAGACCTTCGACAACGGCATGATCTGCGCTTCCGAGCAGTCCGTGACCGTCATCGACACCATCTATGACCAGGTTAAGGCCGAGTTCCAGAAGCGCGGCTGCTACTTCGTCAAGCAGGGTGCCGAGATGGAGGCCCTGCGTGCCGCCATGTTCAAGAACGGTGCCCTCGATCACCGCATCCCCGGCATGGCTGCCGCCAAGATCGCCGAGCTCGCCGGCATCGAGGTTCCTGCCAAGACCAAGATCCTGATCGCCGAGGTCACCTCCACCGACCCCGCCAAGGAGGAGTTCTCCCACGAGAAGCTCTCCCCGGTCCTGGCCATGTATCACGCCAAGGACTTCCAGGAGGCCGTCGACAAGGCCGAGCACCTGGTGCTCGCCGGTGGCCCGGGCCACACCGCCTCTCTGTACGTGCACCCTGCCCAGGCCGAGAAGATCAGCCTGTTCGAGCACGTCATGAAGGCCTGCCGTATCGTCATCAACACCCCGTCCTCGCACGGCGGCATCGGTGACCTGTACAACTTTGGCATGAAGCCGTCTCTGACCCTGGGCTGCGGCTCCTGGGGCGGCAACTCCGTCTCCGAGAACGTTGGGGTGAAGCACTTGATCAACGTTAAGACTGTGGCCGAGCGCCGTGAGAACATGCTGTGGTTCCGCGCTCCCGAGAAGGTCTACTTCAAGAAGGGTTCCACGCCCGTCGCCCTCGACGAGCTTGGCAACGTCATGGGCAAGAAGCGCGCCTTCATCGTCACCGACCAGTTCCTCTTCAAGAATGGCAACACCCGCGCCATCGAGGCCAAGCTCGACGAGATGGGCATCGCCCACGACTGCTTCTATGACGTCGAGCCCGATCCGTCGCTGCAGTGCGCACGTCGCGGCGCCAAGCAGATGGCTCTCTTTGAGCCGGACGTCATCATTGCCGTCGGCGGTGGCTCCGCTATGGACGCCGGCAAGATCATGTGGATGATGTACGAGCACCCCGAGTGCAAGTTCGAGGACATGGCCATGGACTTCATGGACATCCGCAAGCGCATCTTCACCTTCCCCGAGATGGGTAAGAAGGCCTACTTCGTCGCCGTCCCGACCTCTTCGGGTACCGGCTCCGAGTGCACGCCGTTCGCCATCATCACCGACAAGGAGACCGGCATCAAGTGGCCGCTCGCCGACTACGCGCTGCTCCCCAACATGGCTATCGTCGACGCCGACAACTGCATGACCGCCCCGCGCGGCCTGACCGCTGCCTCCGGCATCGACGTCATGACCCACGCCATCGAGTCCTACGTCTCCATCATGGCTTCCGACTACACCAAGGGCCTCTCCGAGCGCGCTGCTAAGCTCGTCTTCGAGAACCTGCCCTCCAGCTTCACGAACGGCGCCAAGGACCCGCATGCCCGCGAGGAGATGCACAACGCCTCCTGCATGGCCGGTATGGCCTTCGCCAACGCCTTCCTGGGCCTCAACCACTCCATGGCCCACAAGCTCGGCGCTTTCCACCACCTGCCCCACGGCCTCGCAAACGCCGTCATCCTGACCCGCGTCATGCGCTACAACGCCGCCGAGGCTCCCGTCAAGATGGGTACCTTCTCCCAGTATCCTTACCCCAACGCGCTGCACAACTACGCCGAGATGGCCAAGTACTGCGGCATCGAGGGCAAGGACGACAAGGAGGTCTTCGAGAACTTCATCACGAAGCTCGAGGAGCTCAAGGACTTCATCGGCGTCAAGAAGACCATCGCCGACTACGGTGTTGACGAGCAGTACTTCCTCGACACCCTCGACGAGATGACCGAGCAGGCATTCAACGACCAGTGCACCGGCGCTAATCCGCGCTACCCGCTCATGAGCGAGATCAAGGAGCTCTACCTGGACGCCTACTACGGCCGCGAGCCCCAGGACTACGCCGTCTGCTAGTTTTAGCACGGTTATTTGCGGCGGGGGTGCACGGGT
>CABUQW010000025.1 GCA_902493895.1 uncultured Collinsella sp.
GATTAAGTTTGCTGCTCTACAGTCCTGCGCAAGACGGAAAGCACATTAAGTGCTTTCCTTTGCGTGCGGAACTCGCGACAAACTTAATCGCCCCGCCCGGCGAACAAGCTGCGGAAACTCGGTCGGTCCAGAGCAATATCGTGCGAACGGAATTCTGGCTGATTTTTTGTTCGCCTGGTTGAACTAGTTGATGGGGTCTATCTATACCCTTTTGTAAGTTGCGGTGAAATAGGGACTGATTTTGGGGTTGAATCGTTTAAACAGTCCCTATTTCACCGCAACTTATGGGAGGGATAGAAAAAGGCGGAGGCCCTGGAGAGGGACTCCGCCTTATATACAGTGGGCGATGTTATTCGCGTACCGTGGAATTAGACCAGGCGGGCGTTGATCGTCTTGGCGATCTCGGCGGCGTCGGTGGAACCCTTGACGGTGGCACGGAAGTCCTCGTCCATGAGTGCCTCGGCGACCTTGGACAGGATCTTGAGGTGCGTGGTGCCGGCCTGTGCACCCGGGATGAGCAGGGCGATGGCCACGTTGACAGGAGCGCCGTCCATGGTGTCCCAACCGGTCACGCCGGACTCGTCCTTGACGACGATGACGGCAGCCTCGGTAATGGCGTCGGACTTGGCATGCGGGATGGCGAAGCCCTCCATCATGCCCGTGGTGCCCTCGGCCTCGCGGGCCAGGAAGGCGTACATCACGGCGTCGGCGTCGCTGGCGATACCTGCCTTGACGGCCTGGTTGGAAACGAAGCTCAGAGCCTCGTCACGAGAAGCGAAGTCCTCGGCGACAAAGACATTCTCGACCTTCACGAAGTCGGCAGCCTCGGCCTTGGGGGCCTCGACGGCAGCGGCCTTGGGAGCCTCAACCGGCTTGGCTGCAGGAGCGGCCTTCTGATTCTTCTCGAAGTCGTACTTCTTGAAGGCCACGAACAGGATGCCACCGACCACAGCGCCGATGAGGATCGCGAGGACCCACAGCGGACCGTTCTCGACAACGGGCAGGACCAGGAAGCCACCGTGAGGCGCCGGATCGTGAACGTTGAACATAATGGTCAGGATCGAAGCGATAGAGGAACCGAGCATCATGATGGGCATCACGGGCCAGATGTTCTTGGTCATGAACGGAATGGCGCCCTCGGTGATGTGGGTGCAACCAAGGATGAGGTTGACGACACCGGCGTCGTGATCCTCCTGGCTGAAGTACTTCTTGCCGACAACGACGGCGAAGGTGGTGATCAACGGCGGAACGATGCAGGCGGCGGAGACGGCAGCCATGAAGTTGGTGCCGAAGTTGTAGGTATCGGTGCCAACACCGGCGGCCAGAGCCTCGGTGAGCATAGCGGTACCGGTGACATAAGCAGCCTTGTTGACCGGGCCACCCATGTCAAAGGCGCACATGCAGCCGATAGCAAGACCCAGGACAACGGCGCCAGAAGCGGACAGACCCTTGAGGAAGTCCATCATGGCGGTGTTGATGGCAGCCATGGGGCCGGAGATGCCGAGCATGACCAGACCGACGATGGCGGTCGAGAACAGCGGGTACAGGAAGATAGCCTTGAGGCCGTCCAGATTCTTGGGCAGACCGGCAAAGACCTTCTCGAGCAGCAGGATGACATAGCCGGCGAGGAAGCCACCGACGATGCCGCCCAGGAAGCCGAAGCCCACGCCGGCGCCACCGGCGTCGATCATGCCGGTCTCGGCGTTAACAGGCAGGCCCTGGATGGCGATCATACCGGCAACAAAGCCGGGGACGAGCGCCGGGCGCTTGCCGATGGACTCGGCGATGTAGGCGGAAAGCACCGGAACCATGAGGTTCATGGCGATGCCGCCGATGATCTTGAGCATCGCAGCAAAGCTGTTGTAGTCAGACGCCGTCGAATCGAAGGACGTAATGCCCCACAGGAACGAAACGGCGGTCAGAACACCACCGGCAACGACGAA
This sequence comes from uncultured Collinsella sp., assembly GCA_902493895.1. Classification (GTDB taxonomy): domain Bacteria; phylum Actinomycetota; class Coriobacteriia; order Coriobacteriales; family Coriobacteriaceae; genus Collinsella. The sequence continues at coordinate 1,944 of CABUQW010000025.1, forward strand.
GACCAGCATGTGGCTGACGCCGTTCATGAGGTGCTTGTAGATGATGTGGCCGATGGACTCCTTCTCCTCGACCTCGTCCTCGACATCGGCAGCGGCTGCAACCGTGCTGTCGCCCTTGGCGGCGAGCGCGCGGTCAATCAGCTTACCGGCGGCCTCAACGGACAGGGCCTTGGAAACACCAACGGAAACCATGGGCTTGCCGGCGAAACGCTCAGCCTGGACATCCTTGTCGGCTGCGACGACGACGGCCTTGGCACCAGCGATCTCACTCTTGGTGAGCTCGTTCTCGACACCGACCTGGCCATGAGTCTCGACCTTAATGGTCAGACCGCGCTCGGCAGCTGCCTTCTCCAGCGCCTCCTTCGCCATGAAGGTGTGCGCAATGCCGGTCGGGCAACCGGTCGCGGCGATGATGTCAAACTTAGCCATGTGTCCCTCCTTCTTGAGTACAGCGCCCGCGGGCGCTCCCCTACACGCGCTTCGATGCGCGTTTTTCCACAACTGAAAGATACCAACCTACCGTCCGCGTGAGAAGAGCTAAGGTGCAAATCTCCGGTGAAAGGTTCTTTCATAACCGTAAACGGTAAGTGAAAGTTTACCATCAACACTTGAAACGGCAAGGTGTATCTTGTAATTGAAAATGCCCGTATACTATGGCATTGCAAATCAAGCTAGATTTTCATGCCAACCAGGAGCCATCCATGACCGATAGTAGCAAGAGCGCACTTTCCCTCATTAGCACCCATCAGGGATACAGCGAGTCCGAGCAGCGCATTGTCGACTATATATTGGAGCACCAGTCCGAGGCGCCACGCCTCACGGCCGCTCAGCTCTCGCGCGCCGCCGCCACGTCCGAGGCGACCGTTTCGCGCTTCTGCCGCAAGCTGGGCTTTGGTAGCTTCCGCAGCTTTCAGTTTTCGTTGGCGAGGGATTTGGAAAGCCAGCGCAACGAAGGCCTGACTGACGAAGTCTCGCTCGACAATATGGAGCAGAGCCTCAAGAACATCCTGGCTGCCAAGGTGAGCGAGCTTAATGCGACCATCGACGGGATCGACCACGATACGCTGGCGGCTGTTGTGCATGCCCTTAAGCATGCAGGGGTTATTGAGTTTGCAGCTGTGGGCAATACGAACGCGGTCGCGCTCGATGCGACGTTTAAGTTTTCGCAGCTAGGCCTGCGCTGCATGGCGAGCACCATTAGCGAGACATCAATCGGCTTTGCGCTCACGTTACGCCCGGGTGACGTCATCGTGCTAATCTCAAACTCTGGCAAATCGCGCCGACTGAATCGCATGGCAAAAGCGGCTCGCAACTGCGGCGCAACCGTGGTCGTCATCAGCAGCGACAGCAAATCCCCGCTCGCGCGCCTGGCTGACTACACTTTTAATACCGTCAACCACGAAGCGCTGTTAACGACAGGCGATTTTGCGTTCTCCAAGATCAGCGCCACGATGATCATCGAAGTCATCTACAACTTCCTGCTGCCCGAGATTGAAGACGCTCGCGAACATATCAGCTACTACGAGGAGCTCATCCAGCCGGACAAGGTCGTTGAGTAAAACGCGTAGCGGGACAAAAATTTCAGTCTATTTTGTCCCACCAACACCGCTGATACGACCTAACCTCGAGCTTCTTCGAGCATCTGCTTTGCGTGGGCCAAGCTTGCCTCGGACTGATCGCCACTCAACATGCGGGCGATCTCGGCGGTACGCGCTTCGCCGGTTACCTCGTCCAAATGCGTCTGGGGAACATCGCCCGGTTCCTTGCTGACGACATAATGCTTGTCAGCCATGACGGCGACCTGCGCCAAGTGAGTTACGACAATCACCTGATGCGTAGCGGCGAGATCTGCCAGCACGCCCGCGAGCGCACGCGCCGTGGAGCCACCGACACCAGCATCGACCTCGTCAAACACCAGCGTATCAACACCGTCCGCGTTACCGAGGACAACCTTGCTTGCCAGCATGACGCGGCTGAGCTCGCCGCCCGACGCAATTCGACGCAGGGGACGCGGCGTCAAGCCGGCACCGCTGCGGTATAGCAGCTCGTAGCTCGAAGGACCAACGGGCGTCCACTCAGCACGGGGAAGATCACGCGACTCCCAGACGAGCTCGGCACTACCCATCTCCAGGCGAGCCATCTGGCGGCCCACCTCGTGGCAGAAGCGCGGGGCCGCCGTATTGCGAGCGCGCTTAAGTGCCCTGGCAGCAGCGAACAGCTCGCGCTCGGCGCTCCCAAGTGCCTCACGCGCCTTTTTGATCTGTTCATCGCCATCATCGACCAGCGAAAGCAGCTCTTGTGAGCGGTCGCGCATGGCAAAGACATCGTCCATGGTCGGACCCCACTGACGCAGCAGGCCCTTGAGGTCGGAATACCGCTCGCGCATGCGAGCGAGCTCACGAGGATCGAAGGCGACCCCATCGCGATAGGCGCGCAGCTCGTTGGCACAATCCTCAAGCGAGATGCAGGCATCCGAAAGCGCATCGGCAATGTCGCCCAGCTTGCGGTCAACGGTCGCCATACGTGAAAGCTCGGCCACGGCGCCATTCACGGCATCGAGCGCTCCCCCTTCGGCGGCAAGCGATGCATGGGCATCGTTAGCTGTGGCAACCAGCACCTCGGCATGTTCGGAGCGCGGCAGCAGTTCCTCGAGTTCCTCATACTCACCCGGCTTAGGGTCGACCTCGCCGATGCGCTCGAGGGCAAAGCGCGCCTCCTCGACGCGGCTCCCCTGCGCACGCGAGGCCTCCTCGACGCGACGGACCTCCTTAGCGACCGCGCGCGAGGCTTTAAAGCAAGCACGGTAGTGCTCGAGCGCCTCGAGCGCAGAGCGCCCCGCCCACGCATCGACCATCGCAACGTGATGCGCCGGATCGAGCAAGCGCTGGTGCTCGTGCTGGCCGCACAGATCCATCATCACGCCAACGCGCTCCGAAAGCTCGCGCACACTGGCAATGCGGCCGTCAATCTTCACGCGGCTGCGGCCCTCGGCAGAAAGACTGCGCTGTACGGTAAAGCCTTCCGTGTCGTGTGGACCGTCGAACAGCCGCGCCTCGACACTCGCCAGCGTCTCGCCCTCGCGCACCGTCGACGAATCCGCACGCTCACCCAAAATAAGCTTGAGCGCCGAGAGCAGCGCGGTCTTGCCGGCGCCGGTCTCGCCGGTCAGGACAGTCAGACCGGCACTCGGCACCAGCGTCGCCTCACGAATGAGTGCAATGTTAGAAACCTGCAGCTCATCGATCATGTCGTACTCCATAAAACACTCGGCTCACCGAGTTATAGAAGCTCTCGGGGCCGTAATCCAGCAGCAGCACATCTCCGGGCCCGCGGCGCACGGCCACGCTCTCAACGGTGCCATCGCAGGTAATAAACTGTCCATCGATAGCGATCGCCGGCACGCTCGGGCGATCATCGGACATAAAGATTTCGACGACATCACTCGGCGAGGTCAAAAAGGCACGAGCCTGAATGGTGTGCGGCGCAATGGGTACACAGACCATGCCCGTATAGTCGGGGCTCACGATGGGGCCGCCGGCACTGAGTGCGTAACCCGTAGAACCAGTCGCCGTGGACACGACCACGCCGTCGCCACGCAGTCGATCGATATGGTGGCCCGACACCGTGATGTCGAACTCGACCATATCGGACAGCGGACCGCGGGTAAGCGCCATGTCGTTGAGGGCGAAGGTGCGCACGACATCCTTCGTACCGTCTTCGCGCACGGACACGATATCCGCAGCGATGGTGGCGCGACGGCTCACGTGCAGCTCGCCGGAAAGGGCATCGCTCACGACCTTAAGAATGTCGCGCTCCTCGGGGCTCGCAGCAGTTAAAAAGCCCAGGTGACCATAGGAAAGACCGAGGATAGGAATCTCGCGATGGTTGAGGATGCGGGCAGCGCGCAGCAGCGTGCCGTCGCCGCCGAGCGTAATGACCAGATCGGAGCCGTCAATATCAGGCGTGCTTTGAATCTTCGATCGCTGATCGGCAGCCCATGCGACCTCATAGCCCTGGCGCGTCAGCCAAAGCTCGAGCATCAGGCCGCTCTCGACCGCCTCTTGCTTGTAGTAATTGGGAACCAGAAAGACCTTCATAGCGTTGCAGCTTTCTCGCTCAAAACCGAAACCTGGGATTGCAGCTCATCGTCGGTACGTTCACCGGGGGCAAATCTCGTGCCGTACAGGAAAAACTCAACGTTTCCCTTGGCACCATGAATGGGCGACACGCACACATCGACCGGGAACAGCCCCTTGGCAGCAAAGAGTTCAACTGCCGCAACGAGTGTATCGCGGCGCACAGCGGGATCGGTCACAATGCCGCCCTCGCCCACCAGCGCCGCCGGAGCCTCAAACTGCGGCTTTACGAGCGTGCAGAATGCACCCGTAGGCGCCAGGCACGCCAGCACCGCATCGATAATGTTCGCGATGCTGGTAAACGAGACATCACACACAGCAAGGTCGATGGCGCCGGCATAGCCAAGCTCAGGCAGCTGGGTCACGTTTGTGCGCTCATGTAGCGTCACGCGATCGTCCTGACGCAACGACCAATCGAACTGGGCGCGACCCACGTCCACCGAGACAACGGTCGCAGCTCCGCGCTTGAGCAGGCAATCGGTAAAGCCGCCGGTAGAGCAGCCTACGTCCAGGCAGGCAAAGCCCATGGGATCGATACAAAACGCATCAAGCGCGCCTTCGAGCTTAAGACCGCCGCGGCCAACATAGGGAATGCGCCCCTTCACGTGCAGCGGCAGGCCCGGGGTCACCTTAAGGCCCGGTGAAGTCAAGCGCTCGCCGCCACTCGAGACCAAGCCGGCCATAAGAGTGCGAAGGGCATCCGCGCGATCGGCGCAGATGCCCTGTGAAATCAGTTCGTCATCAAGACGCACACGTTTCATGAATGCCATCAACCATTCGTATCCGGAGATGCGGCCTAGCTATTCTAGGATTCGTTTTCCGCATCCTCATCGTATTCCTGCTCGAGCTTGTCGGCCTCGCGCGGCGTCAGCTCAAACTTATCGACCATGTCGACCGCGCGGGAGCCCAGCTCAATCGCCTCGTCAAACAGATCGAGCGAACGCTCCAAAGAGGTATCCTTGGAGCGAACGGTAGCGATGATCTGATCCAAACGGTCCGAGATCTCGTCAAAGTTGCGGACAGAACCCTCTGGCATGACTACTCCTCGACGGAGTCGGCCTCGACGGCCTCAGCAGCGTCCGCGCCCTCGGCCAGCACGCCAGCCTCGGCCTGAGCAGCTGCAACCTTTGCGGCAGCCTCGGCAGCCTGTGCCTCCTCGCGAGCGCGATCTTCGGCCAGCAGCTCTTGGTATAGGTCCTCGCCCGGCAGCTCCTCGCTGCGAGCGATCTTACCCAGCACGCCGTTGACGAACGACGCGGACTGGTCGGTGCCATAGGCCTTAGCAAGCTCGACGGCCTCGTTGATCACGATGGCGTCAGAGACCTCCTCGTCGGTGAGGAAACGCATCTCGTAAACGGCGATACGCAGCAGGTTGCGGTCGGCGCCGGGCATGCGCATAAGATCCCAGTTCTTGGCAACAGAGCGCAGAGCACAGTCGATGCGGTCGATATGCTCATAGGCACCGCGGCACAGCTCCAGCGCATAGGGGTCGAGGGGACCCTTCGAGATCAGGAAATCGCCCTCGAGGACGCGCTCGAGCGGGCTGTCCGTGGCCTCGGCCTGGAACAGAAGCTGCAACGCCTGACTGCGGGCAAGCGTACGCCCGCGATAAACCTTAAGGCTCAAAGGTTACTCCTTGGGGAAAACGAGACCGTCGATGCAAACGTCAACGCGCTCGACCTCAACGCCCACCTGGGCATCGATAGCGGCGACCACGGCAGCGCGAACGGCCTCGGCGAGTTTCTTGAACGGATAGCCAAAGAACACCACGACGCGCACGGTGAGTGCGAGCTTGTCGCCAACGACCTCGGCCTCGACCGCCGGCTCGGAAGCCGGGGCCTTGGACGAGAGCATCATGGAGACAAGGTTGGTGGCAAGGTCCTTGACGCCAACGGAGGCGATGCCCTCGACATCGGACACGGCGCGCGAGACGATGGCGGTCAGAACATCGGGCGAAATGCCGATGCCGTCAATCTTGATTTCCTGGGGCATGAGTCCTCCTAGAAGAGTTGGTTGCTAGACGCGGGAGACGAACTTGCCGTCGCGGGTGTCAACCTTGATGACCTCGCCCTCGTTGAGGTACATGGGGACCTGGATGACAGCGCCGGTGTCGATCGTGGCCGGCTTGGTGGAACCCTGGACGGTGTCGCCCTTAAAGCCCGGATCGGTTTGAACGATGGTGGTCTCGATGAACATCGGCGGGGTCACGCCCATGAGCTCATCGTCGGCGAAGAGCAGCTGGCAGATGTCGTTCTCGCGCAGCCACTTGGAGTTCTCGCCCACCATGTCCTCGGGAACGGGAACCTGCTCATAGGTCTCGTTGTCCATGAAGATGTAGTCAGCGCCATCGTTGTAGAGGTACTGGAACTCACGGGTGGTGAGCATGACGCTCTCGAACTTGGTGCCGGCGTTGCAGGTGTTCTCGACGACGCGGCCGCTCTTGATGTCGCGGGTCTTGTAGCGCACAAACGCGCCGCCCTTGCCCGGCTTGACATGCTGGAACTCGACGATGGTGTAGACCTTGTCCTTGATGCGGAGACCGAGGCCGTTCTTGAAGTCGGCGGTGGAAATGGTAGGCATAGCGACCTTTCTTGTTATGGGCAGAACGCACAAGCGTCCAAATTACATACGACAGAAATTATACACTTGCAGACGGCGCCTGCGGCGAGCGCATAAAAAGAGAACGCGGGGCGTCCGGATCGATCCGGACGCCCCGCCCCAAACTATCTACCGAAGTAGACTAGCAATCGATGACGTGAAGGTCATGCGGCGTCTTGGTGAAGGGCTCGTAGCCGTTCTCGGTGACCACGCCGTAGTCCTCCAGACGCACGCCGCCCACGCCGGGCAGGTACACGCCGGGCTCCATGGTGATAACCGAGCCGACCTCGATGATATTCTTGCTGCGGTTGAAGTTGGGCAGCTCGTGGATGTCGATGCCCACGCCGTGACCCAGACCATGGTTGTAGTAATCGCCATAGCCGGCATCGCCGATGATCTTCTTGGAGAGCTTGAAGATGTCGTTGCCCTCGACGCCCGGATGGATTGCGGCGACGCATTCCTCGTGCGTGCGGCGCACGAGCGCGTACAGGTCGAGCTGCTCCTGGGTAGGCTCGCCCATCACGACGGTGCGCGTCATGTCGGAGCGGTAATCACAGTAGCCCGCACCATAATCCATGAGAACGAAATCGCCCTTCTCGATCACGCGGTCGCTCGGCACGGCATGCGGGTTGGCGGTGTTGGGGCCGCTAGCGACGATGGAACCGAAGGCCAGGCTGTCGGCACCGTTGGCGAACATAAAGTTCTCGAGCTCGTTGCGCACCTGCTTCTCGGTCATACCGGGTTTAATAAAGCCGAGCATGTGCTGGAAGGCGGCGTCGGTGATCGACTGTGCGTGGCGCATGAGCTCGATCTCCTCGGCATCCTTGATGGCGCGCATCTTGCGGATGTCGTCGTGCATCAGCGGCAGCATGCAGGCGACGGAGCGGTCCTCCAGGCCGCGCTGAATGCCCTGGTAAAAATTAATCTGCATATCGTCCTCGACAGCACAGACGCGGCACTTGTTGGCCGCGATCTTGCCGGCGACCCAACCGGGGATGGTGCCCTCGTCCATGTCGTAGACCCAAGGGCTGCCGGCGGGCGTATTCTCCTCAAAGCTGTTGAGGTAGCGCGAGTCGGTGTGGAACAGGCACTGGTCGGCCGTAATAAACGCAGCGTGCGGAAACTCGAAGGTGTAGTCAAAGACGCCCTTCACGCCCGTAAGCCAACGAAGGTTGGCCTCGTCGCGTACCACGATGGCGTCGTAGCCACGCTCGGCCATAAGGGCACGGACACGCTCGATACGACCGGCGGGACCGGCAGCAAACTCAGACATGCAGATTCCTTTCTTGTTGTCTCTATAAAGACGGGACGGGTCTCAACCGAACGACGGAATCGCATGCGATCCGCAACCGATTGGAAACCCGCCCCTCAACATGATACGAAAGACAATGGAAGTCAATAAATCTTAGAGAAGTTCTTTGCGAGAAGCCAAGTAGGCGTGAGCATGGCGCTCAAGAACCTCGTCCTCAACGTTCGTTAGGCGAATGGCGCCGAGTGCCGCGGGCAGCGGCAGCATGCTGCGGTTCGAGCGGACAAACTGCTGCCTACGGAACTCCTCGATATATGCGGCAGGCTCCAGATCGAAGGCAAGCTCCTCGATACCAAAGTCCTCCAGGCAGTCATCGACCTCAAAAACGTAATCGATATCGAAGTCGCAGGCGTCATGTGCTAGGCGCGCCTCAAAGCGCATGCCCTCGGACAACAGCTGGTAGACAGGGACCTGCGAAGCGGTATCGCCCAAGCAGGCGCGCAGGGTACGCTCCCCCGTCTTGCCAAAATCGAGCGCATGGCGAGCGCTCGGGTTCGTGGCCATCAGTACGTCCTTGCGGGCAGTCTGAGACCATTGAACGGCATTGACGAGCGCGACCTCCTCGCCCGCGAGAATCTCGGGGACGGTCTCAGTAAACTGATTCCAGCGGGACTTGCTGCTCGAAAGCATGGTGCCAACAAGTACCACATAGCCGAGCTTGAGGTCCTCGGGGTCCGCCTCGCGAACAAGGTCGAGGTCACACACGACCAAGCCCGGTTCGGGACGGAACGCGATAGCAGGAAGCGCATTCGACAACGAGGCGACGAGCGGCTTCATGGTCGTCGCGACCGTGAGCATGGCGTCGAACGTCGTCGGCAGCAACGCGCACTCGGTGCGGCCGCACCACTGATTGGCACACCAGCTAACAACCGAGCAGGTTGCGGCATCGCCAACGGCGACAACCAGATCGTCGCAGGTAATGCCATTGGCAGTCAGGGCGTCAAAGATAGAATCGGCATCAGCAAGCGTGGCACCAGCAGGCGAAACCTCGAGGGAGAGCTGTGACATGACAAAACCGGCATCAACCAGCGCATGCTCGACGACCTCACCAAAACGCTCGGATGTGGCGTCGTTCCAAACCACCATCGCGCGCTTAGGCTTGCCCACAGCCGAGGCAAACATGCGCGGCAGCTCCTCGAACGCGCCCAATCCGACGCGGACATCGACGCTGCGGTTTTGGAAATTGATCAGTTGACGGCGAATCATAGCAGCCCACGCTCCAAAAGCATCTCGGCACAAAGGTAGGAAACGTCCTCGAAGGACTTGTTGCGAATATCAAGGGTAAGGTCGGCGGCCTGGCGATACAGCGGACGGCGATGCTCAAACAGGCGCGCAGCATGCTCGGGCGAACGGAAATCGGGGCGCGTGTCAGACCGACGAATCTGTCGAATCGAATCCTCGAAGTCGCCCTCGAGGTACACGCACGTACCCATTTCGTGCATCAGTTCAATATTCACCGGCGTTTCGACGATACCGCCCCCGCACGAAACCAACAGGCTGCGCTCGCTTTGGAGCGAACGGAGCGCCGAGGTCTCGAGCTCGCGAAAACGATCCTCGCCCTCGGTCTCAAAAATCTCGGTTACCGACTTGCCGCAACGGCGCACGACCAGACGGTCGGTATCGATAAAACGCCGCTTGAACATGGTGCCCACGTTGCGCGCAAGCGTCGACTTGCCCGCGCCCAAAAAGCCGATAAAGAAGATATGGTCGCAGCCGTGTTTGATGTGCTGGGACATGACGAGACCTATTCCTCGCAAGGAAGGTCGCGCAGGGCCCGGCGCTCAAAGATACGGAAGATCTGCGTATACCACAGGTCCTGCGTCGCCTGCGGCTTTACCAGGATGGTATCGACGCCGGCGAAGTTGCCGCTCCACACGTCCGTGTAGAGCTGATCACCGATCAGCACCGCCTCGTCAGCCGTGGCGCCGAGGCGCTTAAGACCCGCCTTGAGGGCAAACGGCGCCGGCTTCATGGCATGGCTGATGGCCTCGAGTCCCAGCTCGCGTGCCGATGCCATGACCTGGTCGCGATGCCAGTTGTTGGACACCATGCACAGCTTAAAGCCTTTGGCGCGGGCGGTATCGAGCCAAGCGGAAACCGCGGCGGGAACCTGCTCGGTGTCGCGCGGCACCAGGGTGTTATCGCGATCGAGCAGAATGGCGCGTTTGCCGTCGGCCCAAAGGGTATCAAGGTCGATGCGATCGACCGAGGCAACGTAACGTTTGGGGCTAAAAATCCTCATGCTAATTCCAAGACTGTTGATGCTCTTCGTAGGTTTGCGAGAAGTACTCCTCGTCCTGCGTAATGTAGAAATACAGGTCATCGGAGTCGGTCGGCTCAAGCGTGGCCTTGAGTGCCTCGAGCGACGGAGAGCAGATGGGCGTGGGCGGCAGGCCCTCGTGCTTATAGGTGTTATACGGACTATCGCTCTGCAGGTCGTCGGCGGTAACCTCGCCACCGGTGACATACATCATGGTCGCATCGCTGTTGAGATAGCGCAGACCATCGAGCTTGCCGGCAAGACGGTTGTAGAAGACCGAGGCCACGTGCGCGCGCTGGTCGGCGTTGAGGCCCTCGCGCTCAACGATAGAGGCCAAGTTGACGATGTCGTAGTCGGACATCTCCACGCCATAGCGCTCCTTGATCTTGGCCTCGCAGCTGGCAAAGTCAAGCGACTTATACTCGGCGTTGAACTGGTCAAGCATGGCGCGAATCACATCATCGGCGCTTGGGTCCTTACCCAGCGAATAGGTCTTGGGGAACAGGAAGCCCTCGAGCGAATCGTTCGCGGCGTCTTTAAGGAAAGCGTAATCATTCACATAATTGCTCGCCTTGGCCTGGTTAAGGAAGTCCTCCTTAGAAATGCTGTCGTATGCCTTGGCCACGCGGTCAGCGACCTGGTCAACCGTCAGACCCTCAGGGATAGTCAGCGCATCGGAGCCCGCATTGGGGCCTTCCATGAGCTGCTGAACGACCTTGGTCGCGTCCATGAGCGTGGTGAACGAGTAGGTGCCAGGCTTAAGCGACATGTCGGCGTTGAGCTTTTTGACCGCCGCGTAATAATCCTTGGGATCATCGACGATATGGTTCTCAGAGAGAATCGAAGCGATGCTGTCACCCGAGGCACCATCGGGAATCGTGATAGTAACCTGCTGGCCTGCAACGACTTTTGCATCCTCACCCGCAAAGAAGCCCTTGACGGCCGGCACAACAAAGAAAACGATCGCGACAAGCGCAAGCACGGCGACGACGCCACCGATAATCATAGGCACCGGGGAGCTTTTCTTTTGGGTACCACGGCGGGCGTGCGTGTTATAGCTCGAGCGCGTGGCCGGAGCAACGCCGTGCGAGCCATGAGCATGATGTGCGTGGGAGCGTGATTGCGGGGCCTGCCCCTGCGTGCGCTGGGCAGGAGCCTGTTGCTTAAAACGAGCGCCGCCAGCGGGCTGCGCGGGACGAGCGGCGGGCTGTTGAGCAGCACGCTGAGTAGGCTGAACCGAACGCTGCGTCGGCTGCGCGGGGCGCTGACCAGGCTGAGCAGGGCGCGGCGCGGGCTGACCCTGACGACTCTGCTGGCGCGGATCGGAAGCGCTAGGCATGCTGAACCTCCTCGTTTTTACGATCGAGCCATGTCTGCAAGAACAGGCTGGCGGCGATCATGTCAATCTTGCCCCTCATCTGCTTTTCGTTGAGCCCCTGCTCCCGCAGGATTCGCTTGGCCTCCTGCGAGGACAGACGCTCGTCCTCAAACTCCAGCGGAAGTTCGAGCTCGTCGGCAATCTTTTGGGCCACGGCGGCGACGCGCTCGGCCTGGGGGCCGGGCTCACCGGCCATGGTCAAGGGACGTCCGCTTACCAGGATATCGGGCTCATAGTCCTCAACCAGGTAGCGAAACGTCTTTGCCATGCCAGTGACCTCGGCAGCAGGAAGCACCTTGACAGGCATCGCCATCTTGCCATCACGGCTCGAGACGGCAATGCCAATCCTGGTCTCCCCTATGTCCAGCGCGAGCGCGACCACAGCGACAACCTAGGTTCTTAGGCGCCGAGCGCGGTCTTGGCGGCCGCGAGGGCATCGGCGATACCGGCGGCGTTCTTGCCACCGGCCTGGGCCATGTTGGGACGACCGCCACCGCGACCATCGACCAGGCCCGCGATCTGCTTGATCACGTTGCCGGCGTGGAAACCGGCCTTCACGGCGTCATCGGAGCCGGCGGCGAGCAGAGCCGGGGTGCCCTTCTCGGTCACGCTGGCAACAACGCAGGCGACGGGGCCGGCGACCTTCTGGTGCACGGTATCCCAAACGTTGCGCAGGTCGGCAGCCTCGAGACCCTGAAGCTCAGCGACAACGAGCTTGTAGCCATTCAGCTCGACAGCGCCGTCGATGGCGCTGGAGATCGCATCGGAGGAGCCACCGGTGAGAGCCTTCTTGAGCTTGCTGGAAGTCTCGCGCAGCTCGGCCTGCAGGTTCTCCACGCGGGCGGGAACCTCGTCGACGCGGCACTTGAGCGCAGCGGCGGCGGCGTCAACGAGCGCCAGGCGGTCGGCCATGTAGTCGAGAGCGCCCTTGGAGGTCACAGCCTCGATGCGGCGGACATTCGAGCCCGTGGAGGACTCGGAAATGATCTTGAACAGGCCAATCTCGGCGGTATTGGCGGCATGGGTGCCACCGCAGAGCTCGCGGGAGAACGGCTGGTCCTCGGCGCCCACGGAGACGACGCGGACGACATCGCCGTACTTCTCGCCAAACAGTGCGACAGCGCCGGCGGCCTTGGCCTCGTCGATGCCCATGACGCGGGTCACGACCGGCTTGGAAGCGAAGATCTGCTGGTTGACCAGGTCCTCGACAGCCTTGAGCTGGTCGGAGGACAGAGCCTCGAAGTGCGTGAAGTCAAAGCGCAGGTGCTCGGGCGTCACCAGCGAGCCGGCCTGGGAGACATGCTCGCCCAGGACCTGTTTAAGGGCAGCGTCGAGCAGGTGCGTGGCGGTGTGGTTGCGGCGCAGGAAGCCACGGCGCTCGGCGTCGAGCGCGGCGGTCACGGTTGCACCGACGGTCAGCGTGCCCTCGGCAACGTGCGCGACGTGGGCATACAGGCCGTTGTGGTTCTTGGTATCGGAAACGGTCAGCGCAACGCCCTCGGCGGAAAGCTCACCGGCGTCGCCCTGCTGGCCGCCCATCTCGGCATAGAACGGGGTGCGGTCGAGCACGACCTCAACGTCCTCGCCGGCGGCAGCGGACTCGACGGACTCGCCGTTGCGAACGATGGCGACAACCTTGGCGCCCTCGATGACGTCGTTGTCATAGCCGTCGAACTCGGTCGCGGCAACCTTGTCGGAAAGCTCGACCCACACGTCGTTGAAGCTACCCCAGGCGTCGCCCTTGGCGTTGGCGCGGGCGCGGGCCTTCTGGTCCTCCATACAGGCGGTGAAGCCGTCCATGTCGACGGTGTGGCCAGCAGCGCCGGCGATCTCGACGGTCAGGTCGATGGGGAAACCAAAGGTGTCGTGCAGCTTAAAGGCAACGTCGCCCGGAAGGACGGCGCCGTCGGCGAGCGCGGCCAAGGCCTCGTCCAGGTAAACGCGGCCGTTGTCGAGCGTCGTGGAGAAACGCTCCTCCTCGGAAGCGACGATACCCTTAACGAGCGCGACGTTCTTGAGCAGCTCGGGATAGGCCTCGCCCATCTGAGCGTTGACTTCGTCGATAAACTTGGTCAGGAAAGCGCCCTCGATGCCCAGTAGGCGGCCGTGGAACACGGCACGACGGAGCAGGCGGCGAAGGACGTACTCGCGACCCTCGTTACCGGGAAGGATGCCGTCCGAGATCATAAAGTCGACGGCACGGGAGTGATCGGCGATAATGCGCAGCGAGCGGCTGGCACCGGAGTAATCGTCAGCGTCATAGGTCTTGCCGCTGATCTCCTCGCCCAGCTTGATGAGATGCTGCATTAGATCGCCGTCGTAGTTAGCGGTCTTGTGCTGCATGATAGCAGCCATGCGCTCCAGACCCATGCCCGTATCGAGGTTGCGGTGCGGCAGCTCCGGCATGGAGCCGTCCTCCTGGCGGTCGTACTGGGTAAACACGAGGTTCCAGAACTCAAGGAAGCGGTCGCAGTCGCAGCCGGGCTTGCAGTCGGGGCTGCCGCAACCGACCTCCTCGCCCATGTCAAAGTAGATCTCGGAGCACGGACCGCAGGGGCCGGTAGGGCCAGCGGCCCAGAAGTTGTCGTCCTCGCCCAGACGCGAGATGTGATCCTCGGCAACGCCCAGGGAGCGCCACACGTCGTGGGTCTCGTCGTCCTCGGTAAAGACGGTGAAATACAGGCGGTCGAGCGGCAGCTTGAACTCCTTGGTGATGAGCTCAAAGGCCCAAGCGCAGGCCTGCTGCTTGGAGACGCCGCCAAAGGAGAAGTCGCCAAGCATCTCAAAAAAGGACAGGTGACGGCCGTCCTCGCCGATGCAGTCGATGTCATTGGTGCGGACGCACTTCTGGCAGGAAATCGCGCCGATCTCCTTCATGGTCTTCTTGCCCTGGTAGTACTCCTTAAACTGGTTCATGCCGGCGTTGGCAAGCAGCAGCGAAGGATCGTCGGGGACGAGGGACGAAGAAGGATAGAGCTTAAGACCGCGCTCCTCAAAGAAGTTGAGGAACTTAGAGCGAATCTCGGCCGTAGTCATTGACGGGTAGTCAGCACTCATAGAGGGAATCTCCTCGGTTTCATATCGAAACAGTTCAAACGTAACGATATTACCATCCCACCGCGCCTGTGCAAAAAAGAGGGCCGCCAAACAGCGACCCTCCAGCGAAAGTGCATGTTATTTAGGACTAAGCAATCCTTTGAAAAAATGGGTTTGGTAAAATGCTATATAAGAACCATCCGGAAGGAGCGATCGATGAAAAGCAAACGATTTGTCCTGAATGCACTTCTGGTAGTGGCACTTTTAGCGCTCTTGGCCTTCTCCCAATGGTACGCAAACCAACCAGCATTTGGCTACGTACTGTATGCAGTGACGTCCGGCGACAACGCTTATTGCACTCTACGCGCAATTGACGTTCTCTATTTCTATGTAGCCGGCCCCTTATCAATCGCTTTGCTCGTGTTTCTTGTCTTTTACAACATCAAGAAACGCTAACGGGACCTATTTGGAATCCGAATCGTCCATGGAGCCGTCGATGCCGGTTTTGGTGTCGTCGTCCGTATTGGAATCGTCATCCTTGGCGAAGGGGTTCTTGAAAAAGCCTGTCGCGTCGGGCTGAAGACCCGACAGCTTAATCCAGGGATTATCGAGTTCTGGTTTGGGCATAGCCTTAGCCTCCGGCGCAGTCTCGTTGCCGATGAGCTCGGACTCATAGATGAACGTATCGTCTCCAAGCGCGTCATAGGCGGCGACCGGGTTGCCCTCGGCATCGCGATACGGCGTTCCCTTAAACACGGCGCCGTCGTATGCCACGAGCTGGCGGCCGGTCTCGTTCTCAAAGTAGTAGACGAAAATGCCCTTGAGGGCCGCGCACAGCGGAATGGCGATGACCATGCCGATGGGACCCATGAGTGCCGAACCAATAACGAGGGCCGTCAGGCTCATGACGGGATGCACCTGAACCGAGCTCTGCATGACCTTAGGCGAAATGACGTTGTCGGTGACATTTTGTGCCACCATGGTCACGATCAAGGTCCACAACGCCAGCATCGGGCTGAACATAAAGCCGAGCACCGTGGCAATCGCAGCGCTCACCCAAGGACCGACAACCGGAACCAAATGCATGATGCCGGTGAAGATGGCCATGAGTGCCGCGTATGGATGGCCAATGAGCGTAAAGCCGATGAAGGCGAGGATGCCACCGCAGATCGACGTTACGACCATGCCGCGCATATAACCGCCGACCGAGCGCGAAAGAATCGCGACCATAAAACGGTACGAGGTCTCCTTTTCCTGACCAATGATGGTGCAGACCTCGTGGTGCATACGGGGATAGTCGCAGGCAAGCCAGTAGGCAAGCACCAGACCAAGGAAGATCACGAACAGCTGCGAGGCCGTGTTGGTAATGAGCGGGAAGACACCGCGGCCAAGCTCGGCGGCAATCTGCGAGACATACTTGGACGCCACCGTGACAAGCGAAGAAAGGTTATCGTCCAGATACTCCTTGAGCGGCGTGTTGTTGAGCGTCTTGGCATGCGAGATCATCTCATTGAGGTCGCCACCCGCAACACGAAGCTGCTCAGGCAGACGGCTCAGGACTTCCATGATCTGACCAAAGAGAATCGGCGACAAGATGCAAACGACACCGACGAGCACAGCAACGACCACAATAAGCGCGATGAGCGAACCGATGCCGCGATTCACACCATGGTGCTCGAGCCAGTTGGTGATCGGCGACATCACAAAAGCGATGATGGAACCGACAGCGAGAAACTCGATGACCGGTGCCAGGATGCCCATAAGGTTAAAGATGACGGCGGCGATGACAATGCAGCCGACGACGCCCCAAATGCGCAACGTCAGAATACGGGTATCGCGCAGCGTGCGGTCGGTTTGTTGGGGGTGCTCATTCATGAACGAACCATCACTCCGTCGGGGTCAATCTTGTCCTGAATCTTCTTAAGGGTACGGCGCAGCAGGCGCGAGACCTGCACCTGCGAGATGCCCAGCTTCTTGGCAATCTCGATCTGGGTCATGCCCTTTACGAAGCGTAGCTCGATAACCTCGCGCTCGCGAGGCGAGAAATCGCTGATGGCTTCCTCGATTACCAAGCGATCGTCGGTAAAGTCGAGCTCGTTGTCGTCGTCGGCGTAGCGATCGAGAATCGAAGGCGCATCGTCGGAATCGGACGCACCGGGAGCCTCGATGGGCACCGAGGTGTAGGCCGAGGACGATTCCATGGCTTCGAGCACCTCGTCGACGGTCACGCCCAGGTAATCGGCAATTTCCTCAACCTTGGGCGAACGCTGAAGCTCGTTGGTGAGCTTGTCGGTGGCCTGGTTAACCTTGGCAGAGAGCTCCTGCAGACGACGCGGCACGCGCACACTCCAGCCCTTGTCGCGAAAGTGGCGCTTAATCTCGCCCAGGATGGTGGGCGTGGCAAACGTGGTGAACTCGAGCCCGCGCTCGGGATCAAAGCGGTCGATAGCTTTAAGCAAGCCCAGATAGCCGACCTGCAAAAGGTCATCGAGCGGCTCGCCGCGGTTCTTAAATTTGTTGGCAAGAAACCTTACCAGGTTCATATGGGACATGACGAGCTGCTCGCGTGCGTCCGGATCACCGGTCTCTTTATAGCGACGAAAAAGCTCGCGGGTTTTCTCCTTGTCCCAAGCGGTCTTGCCGCTCCGGGAACGTTCGGTCATATTAGATATCCGCCTTGAGGTCGAGGGAAAGCGTCAGGGGCGCTGTAGTCTTTTCGTAGGAGTCGCACACACTCGCCAAAATGAGCTCGGCATACACGGCAGCCTGGTCATCCTCATCGACAGTCGCCTGGTCGCCAAAGGTAAAGGTCATGCCCACATGCGATTCGTCGACATCGAATTTGATCGAGATATCGTCGGAATCAACAGCCGTGCAGCCAAAGATAAAGGCTTCCTCAGCAGCCATACGAATATCCTCGATGCGATCGACGGACATAGAGCACAGGGCGCCGACGTTGGCGGCCGTCATGCGCACCAAGCGCGCGAGACGCGGATCACCGGCAACGCTCAGCGTGATGGGACAGGTTGCTTCGCTACTCATCGCAGGACTCCTCGGAGGTCTCGGCGGGCGTATAGGTGTAATACTGAGCAGTCTTGGCTGCGGACTTGCGAGCCGCATCCGCACCATCGGCGGCCTCGTCCTCAGCCTCACCAATCAGTACGCGCTCGGTAGGCTGCTCGGCCTCGGCGGCGGCAGCGGCGAGCTTGCGATCGGCGTCGGCTGCAGGAGCCTTCACCTTATTGAAAAGCTTCTGCACGGCGCCGGCGGCAGAGTCGGTCACGCTCGATACGGCATTGCTGGCCTCGGCCACGCTGCCCGTAACCTCGGAGATGTCGCGAACGACCGCCTCAACCTCAACGAGGTTGGACGTCAGGGCGTCAACGGCAGTCTTGCTCGACTTGAGCAGCGGCTCCATCTGGGCAAGTGCCGGCGTAAGCTCGTCGACAGCGCCATCGAGCTTTGCTACCACGGGCTGCGCCTCGGCGAGCGTGTTGTTAAGGTCGCTCACCGTCTTATCGAGTGAGTCAACGACAGTGCGGGTCTTGCGCAGTGTGAGCGCGAGCTCGATAACAGCCCACACGCCGGCAACGGCGAGCAGCAGCAGGGCGATTTGAATGGGACTCATACAAGCCTCCCGAAGGAATCGAAATACAGACGCTGTTAATGGTACCCCAAAGGGGACCGAACATGCCAAGCGTGAGATCGTGGGACAAAATAATCAGCAGCTACTTCGGAGCATTCCCGCTACGGTCGCGCTCGCTTTGCTCTACGCGCCACTCTTCCCAACCGCGGCCCGCAGGCTGCCAGAACGCGCCGCGCTCCAACCCTTCGGGCAAATACCGCTGGTCGACCCAGCCTTCGGGATAATCATGCGGATACTTGTACACACCGTACTCATCGCTGCCCGGGCGATGGCGATCGCGCAGGTAGCTGGGCACCTCGCGAAGCCCACTTGAATGGATATCGGCCAGCGCCGCATCGATTGAAGCTTCGCACGCGTTAGATTTAGGCGCCAGACAAACATAGAGCGCAGCCTGAGCTAGGTTAATGCGGCATTCGGGGTAGCCAATGACCTCGGCAGACTTAAATGCGGCATGTGCCACCAAAAGCGCCTGCGGATCGGCGTTTCCGACGTCCTCGGAAGCGTGGATCATAATGCGGCGAGCAATAAACTTGGGATCCTCTCCTGCATCGATCATGCGCGCGAGCCAATAAATGGTGGCATCGGGGTCGCTCCCGCGCATAGACTTGATGAACGCACTGATAATGTCGTAGTGCATGTCACCGTTTTTGTCGTACGAAAAGCCACGACGCGGGTTGGCAATCTTCACGTCATCCACGGTGATGGGATAGCGCTCCCCCGCCGCCGGCGCTGGCGTCCCCTCGGTATCGGGACGCGTTACGGCAATCTCGCTTGCAAGCTCGAGCGTCGTGAGCGCCGAGCGAGCATCACCCGCGGCCAGCGTGCAGATGGTCTTAACCGTATCCTCATCGGCCGAGAACTTGCCGTTCAGACCCTGCGGTGCCTCGAGTGCACGCTCAATCAGCGTGGCGATATCCTCGTCCTTCAGGTGCTCAAGCTCTACCACGCGACCGCGCGAGAGCAATGCCGAGTTGACCTCGAAGTACGGATTCTCCGTCGTGGCGCCAATCATAATGACGGTACGGTTCTCAACTGCATGCAGCAGAGCATCCTGCTGCGACTTGGAGAAGCGGTGAATCTCGTCGATAAATAGAATGGTGCGACGATCGTACGTATTCAGGCGCGTCTTGGCCTCGTCGATCACGCGACGCAGGTCCTTCACGGTACCCGTGACGGCGCTGACCTCGACAAACTCGCTCTTGGTATGGTTAGCGATAATGTGGGCCAGTGTCGTCTTGCCCGTGCCGGCCGGCCCATACAGAATCACGCTCGATAGCACATCATGCTCGATCGCCGCACGCAGCCACGAACCCTTGCCCACAGCCTTTTGCTGACCCACGTACTCGTCGAGCGAATTGGGGCGCATGCGAACCGCAAGCGGCGCATTCTGAAAGGAACGCTCACGCGTCGAAGCAGAAAAAAGGTCGTCCATAGCCATCCCGTGCATCAATCAAAAACGTTTTCTACTAACAGTATACCGAATATATACGAACTACCGTTCGTTAATATAGGTACGATGTGGAAACTCCAGCCCAGGGAAAAGCTTGCTCGTCAACTCGCAGAAATAGCCGTCCGACATGCTCGCGATGTAATCCACCACTGCTTGATCTTTGTCGTCCTGCCAGGCATAAGTGCGATCGTAGTAGGAAAGCTGCTGCTCTATGCGCGAAATATGATGCTTAAAGATGTACGAGGACTCATCGCCTTTATTTAGATCCAGCAGGCAACGGTCGTAGAGCTTTTCGAACGCCTCGCGCAGCTCTGCTTCGGAGTCGCCTTCAATGCCGCCCTTGCTATAGATCTTCTCGTAGTTCTCGCGCTTGGCTCGGCGGATTTCCTCAAAAAGCTCCTCGCTCATCTCGATGCGCGGCTTGCCATAGCTGTGCTCGACGATATCAATGGAGGCATGCGTAAGGATCCAGCTGTTGTATGCTCCGCCCAGGTCATCGTCAAAGGCGTCGGGCGCCAGCAGGCCCGCCGCAATGGCATCTTGGCGATCGCGTCCAACATAGGCAAGGATATCCGAGATGCGAACCACGCAGCCCTCGAGCGTCATGGGACGTAGGTGCTCAATTGCGCTATAGCCCTTGGCAATGCAGTCCTCAACCGTCTGATCGAACTGGTCAAAGGAACCCATGTCCGAGAGCTCAAACACGCGCTGCTCGTATTCGCCGTTATGGCACAAGACGCCGTCGAGCGTCTGGAGCGACACGTTGCGGCCGTACAGCGCATCGAGCACGCGAACCGACTGCACGTTATGGAAAAAGTAGCGACCCGTGCGCTCGTGGTAGATATCGTTGAGGAATCGCTCGCCCGCATGGCCAAAAGGCGTGTGTCCCAAGTCGTGGCCCAGGCCAATCGCCTCGATCAGATCGCAGTTGAGCCCCAGGGCGCGACCGATATCGCGCGCAATGCGCGAGACAAGCTGCACGTGCAAACCGCGGCGCGACAGATCATCATTGCTACGGAAGCTAAAGACCTGCGTTTTGCCTGCATAACGCGTGTACGCCGGAAGATGAAGAATCTTTTCGGTATCGCGCATAAATGCCGGACGCATAAGCGTGCCTTTGTCGGCAGCGCGATCAATACGACGAATGGCCTGGTCATCACCGCATCGATAAGGATTAACGACACCCGAGGCGCGGTCGGCGGCGATACGCTCGACCAGCTCGGGCGACAACGCCGCGGGAATGCGGTCCATGCGCGCCTTAATGGCGGCCGTTTCTTGATTAGTTGCCATGGCATGCTCCTTAAGAAGGATGCGCAATCGGTTACAATGTGCAGCCCACGACCTCGATTATGGCAAATATCGGCACCAAAAACGGGAGCAAAGGCAGCGAGCGCGATTTTGTGAAGAGGCAGGAGAGGGCAAGGACCAGGAGCGCGACGGCAAATGCCACGATGCCGCCTATAGGGTCGAGCGTGCAAAGCGCGAAGAGCGCCTTGGCGTCCCCCATGCCAATGCCGGAAGCGCGGCGAACACGACGCCAAAACGACTCAGTGAGCACAAGGGCAAGGTAGACGATGACCGCAAGACTGGCGTGGTCAAGCGCCGTGTTAACGCCTTTGTCGAGCCAAACGCCTGCTAATGCCGCCACCGCACACGCTCCGGCAAGCGCATTCGGAAACCGCCGCTCACGGGCATCAATCGCCGCACCGGCAAAGATGCAAATCCAAAACGGGATATAGACCATCGGACTCCTCCTCAAGCTGCATCGCAAAGGCAAAAACCACCACAAAGGTGCCTGTCCCCTTTGTGGTGGTTTTGGTGGTGGTTATTTGGCGCCCTGCATGACCTCATCGAGGGTAACGTTGACGGCGTGCTGCGTCGGGACCCAGTCGACCTTTAGGAACAGAGCAGCCACCGTGATGGGGATATAGCTGAACATAAAGATCGGGAAGGTAAACAGGTTGGTCACCAGACGCCACTTTTGCGCGCAGTGAATGTGCTTGTACTCAAAGATGGTCGTAAGTAACGCAAGGATAAAGAAGGTCTGGTACATCATCGCGAAGGTCATAATGAGCGAGGCGGCACAAGCCTGCATCTCGACCTCGGTGGCCAAGAAGCCGTGCGAAAGCCCGCCCACGATGAGGAAGGTCGCGTTGGCGAGCATGGAGATCAGGGACAGCAGCATGCCCGGAGCGATGGTCATAAACATGTCGTAGGCGGCAAAGCGATGATAGCGGAACGTAGATTTGACAAGATGCTTGCCGTAGGTAAAAAAGACCTGGTAGAAGCCCTTGGTCCAACGCATGCGCTGTTTCCAGGACGCCTTAAACGTCACCGGCTGCTCATCAAAGAACTCCGCCGGCGCATAACCGATGCGAATGCCGTGAATAGCGCAGAACGTGGTGAACTGGATGTCCTCGGTCAACGTATGGAACTGCCAACCGTGCATGCCCTCGATCACGCTCGCCGAGATAAGGTAACCCGAACCCGAGACAGCGCAGGACGTCTTGCAGATATTACGCGCGTTGTTAAGGAAGCGGGCCTCACGCAGATACCAGGTGGCGTTGGCAGACGAAATCCACGAACTGCCGAAGTTCTTGGAGTTGCGATAGCTCGTGACCACATGGAAGCCCTGGTCAAAGGCATCATTCATCTTGGAGACGTAATCGCGGGAAATAACGTTATCGGCATCGAAGATAAAGTAGCCCTCAAACGTGTCGGGATACTCGTTGAGAATGCGATCGAAACCAAAGTCCATGACCCAGCTCTTGCCCTTACGGGCCAGGTCATTGCGCTCGTAAACAATGGCACCGGCCTCACGAGCGAGCTGGGCGGTGTTATCGGTGCAGGCGTCGGCAACGACAAAGACCTCGATGAGCTCGGACGGATAGTCCTGGTCCTTGATGGAGCGAACGAGGTTGGAGATCACGGCCTCCTCGTTATGCGCCGCAATAAAGAAGGCGTACCGGTGGAGTTTTTTTGCCTTGGGAGGCGCGACCTCGCCACGAAGAGCGCCAATGACAAAGAAGACCACCTGGTACAGAAAGCAGACCGTGAGCAACGTGACGACAATCTGGTTGAAGATCACGATGGGCGTGTTAGTTTGTAAAAAGGCGAGCATGCAGGCTCCCAGGAACGCGTTACGTAAACAACCGTATATCTTACCGCAGGCTAACCGAGTTCAAGAAACCACCTAATACTGGTTAGGATTCGAAAAGACCGAGCTGCGGGACGATTTCGTCGCCGGCAGCGGTGCGGCCGAGCGAACGCGGGGCCAAATCATCTAGAACCGCCGCAAGGTCCCACGGCAACTCGTCGCGGCACTCAATGCGCTCCCCCGTAACGGGATGGTCGAACGCGACGCGCCAGGAATGAAGGAATTGCCTGGTCAGCCCCTGATCGGCGCGTGCATCGCACTTGCCGTAGAGCGGGTCGCCTACGCAGGCGTGGTTGATATGGCGCATATGCACGCGAATCTGATGTGTGCGGCCCGTAAACAGGTGGCACTCGACGAGCGTATAACCGTCGTCAAAACGCGTGGAATCGAAGCGCTCGAGGACCTTAAAGGTCGTAATGGCCTGGCGCGCAAAAGGGTCGTCCGAAACCGCCATCTTGACACGGTCACGCGTAGAACGGGCAATGCCGGTGTTAATGGTGCCCTCATCCATAGCGATATGACCGTGAACGAGCGTAATGTAGCGGCGGTCGAGCGTGCGCGTGCGGATAAGATTTTGGAGCGCGCGCTGGGTGTCGTCGTCCTTTGCCGCAAGCATGAGACCCGAGGTATCGCGATCCAAACGATGCACGATACCGGGGCGGTCCTCGCCCTGCACGGTGCCCAGATGGTCAATACCGCAGTGATAGACCAGGGCATTCGCGAGCGTACCGCTCTCATGACCATGTGCAGGATGGCACACCAGGCCGCGCTGCTTGGAGAGCACAATGAGATAGTCGTCCTCATAGCGAATGTCGAGCGGAATGGCCTCGGGAATCACATCGGTGGGATCGTGCGGTTCGGGCAGATCGACCGAAATACGGTCGCCGGCTCGCACGGCGTACTTTTTGGACAGGCAGGTCTCGCCATTGACACATACGGCACCGCCCTCAATCAGATGCGCACAGGCAGAGCGCGTAGGGCAGCCGTCATTGGCGCCCAGATAGGCGTCAAGACGCTGACCAGCGGCATCGTCGGCAACAAGGATATGGATGTCGGCCATTAGCGCTCATTCCTTTCGCGAATCTTGCGGGCACGCTCCCCACGCTGCTGGGCCTTGCGCTTGGCGCGGGCCTCGTCACGGGCGTTAAGCTCGGCGGTCGCATCGACCTCACGGGCCGCGGGACTCAAGAACATGTAGCCAAAGAGGGCGAGCACGACGCCCACGGTAATGCCGATATCGGCCACATTGAAGACGGGGAAGTCGATGAAGGTGGTAGCAATAAAATCGGTCACGAAGCCAAAGGCCAAACGATCGATAGCGTTGCCGATAGCACCGCCCGCAACCATCGCCATGCCCACAACCTCAAGATGGGCGAGCTGGGGTGCACGAACGAGGTACACGGCAATAGCGATAATGACCGCCAACGCCAGCACGGCAAACGCGATGCCATGCCCCTCGCCCATGCTAAAGGCAGCACCGATATTGCGGACAAACATAAAGTCGATGACACCGGGGATGACGGTCACATGCAAAGCGTCGCCCACGGCACGAACCGCAAGCTTGGTCAGCTGGTCAACAAGCAGCACAACGAGCGCTACCCCACCAGCAACACCCAACCGCCAACGCAAAGGCGGCGTCATATCCCCAGTACGACCCAAATCAATCCCCTACCCTCAAGAACATCGAATTACATTTAACGCAATTAACCATCTTATATTGCCATACGCAGAGCGCACGACATATCCACCAACGCAAGTGAAATAACCAGCTAAAAACGAAAGCGGCATTCCGAAAAACAGAATGCCGCTTGGACGTGACAAAAGTTGACGTTGGGGACGTTCTTGTTTGACAGTCGTTTAAGAACGTCCCCAACGGTTAGTTCAGCGCATCAGCACAGCGTTTGCAGATGTGAGCGTGGCCGTTGTACTCGCCGACGGTGGTGCGGTAGTTCCAGCAACGGTCGCAGCACTCGCCCTCGGCAGCCTCAATAGCAACGGAAAGCTCCTCGCCCTGGGTCAGCTCAACATCGGAAACGATGTAGAACTCGGCCAGGTCGACGGCCTTATCGCCGGTCAGCAGCGCATACATCTCGGCGGGAACGACCGCCTTGACGCGGACCTGCTGGCTCTTAGTGAAGGTGCCGGCGGAGCGGGCATCCTCAAGGGCCTTGGTCACGGCGCTACGGAGCTCGAGCGAAGCCTCGAGCACGCCCTCGAACTCATTGGCCTCGTCGACCGTGATGGGCGACTTGTACCAATCGAGCAGCGCTGCGTACTTCTGGTGATCGACGCAGCCGGCGGGCGCATAGGCCATGGCCTCGTCGACCGTGAAGGAAAGGATCGGCTGTAGGTCGCGCATGAGCATCGAGAAGAGCTCGGCCAGCACGGTCTGGGCGCTGCGGCGCTCGAGCGAGCCGGGCTTCTCACAGTACAGACGGTCCTTCAGGGCGTCGAGATACACGTTGGAGAGCTCGGTAACCACGAAGTCGTAGAGCGCACGGTAGGCGCGCGGGAACTCGTAGCTGGCGTAGGCATCGTCGACCTCGGCCTGAACCTGGGTCAGACGGGCAACCATGAGCTTGTCGAGCGGCAGCAGGTCGGCAAAAGCGACGCCGTCGGTCTCGGGCTCAAACTGACCCTCGAGCTCGGAGAGCAGGAAGCGCAGCGTGTTGCGGAAACGACGGTAGGCATCGGACGTACGAGCAAGGATCTCGTGGTCGATGGACACGTCGGAGCTGGTATCGACGGATGCAACCCACAGACGGATGATGTCGGCGCCCATCTCGTCGCAGACCTTGTTGGGGTCGATGACGTTGCCGAGCGACTTGGACATCTTGCGGCCTTGGCCGTCGAGGGTGAAGCCCTGCGAGACGACCGCCTTGTACGGAGCGTGGCCGTTGGCACCCACCGAGGTGAGCAGCGAGCTCTGGAACCAACCGCGGTGCTGGTCGGAGCCCTCGAGGTACACATCCGCCGGGTACTCAAGCTCGGGGCGATACTCACAGACGGCCTTCCAAGAGACGCCGGAGTCCCACCACACGTCGAGGATGTCCTTATCGGCCTTGAGGTGATGGCCGCCGCATTTGGGGCAGACGCAAGCCTCGCCCAGGTAGCTCTCGGGAGCGTCGGTGAACCAGGCGTCGGAGCCCTTCTCGTGGAAGAGCTTGATGACGGCGTCGAGCGTGGCGTCGTTCATGACCTTCTCGCCGCAGTCGGCGCAGGTGTAGCTCGGGATGGGCACGCCCCAGTTGCGCTGACGGCTGATGCACCAGTCGGGACGCTGCTCGACCATGGCGCCGATGCGGTTGGCGGCGTGAGCCGGATACCACTTGACGTTCTCGCGGACCTCCTTGCCAGCCTGCTCGCGCAGACCGGTCTTGTCCATCGAGACAAACCACTGGTCGGTAGCACGGAAGAGCACCGGATGCTTGCAGCGCCAGCAGTGCGGATAGCTGTGCGTAATCTTCTTCTCGAGGACCAGGGTGCCGCGCTCGCGCAGGAACTCGATGATGTGCGGGTTGGCCTCATCGGTATCCATGCCGCTGAAGGGGCCACCGGTACCAAACTCCTCGCCGGTGTAGAACTTACCGTCGTCATCGACCGGCATGCAAATGTCGGTGATGCCCTCCTTGAGGCAAGCAAAGTAGTCGTCGACGCCGTGACCGGGCGAGTTGTGGACGATACCGGTACCGTCATCGACGCCGACGTAATCGGCCAGCAGCGCCACGCCCTCGACACCGTCAAAGATCGGCTGCTTGTAGTGGATGTGGTGGAAGGTCTCGGCGGGAACCACGTAGGGCTTGCCGTCGACCATGACCGGGGTGTACTCCCAGCCAAACTCCTCGCAGCACTTGGGAGCCAGGTCCTCGAGCATGACCTCGGCGCGGCCATCGTGCTCAACGGCGACATAGGCGGCGCCGGGCTTGAGGGAAACAGCCTGGTCGGAGGGGATGGTCCACGGCGTGGTCGTCCAGATGATAAAGTCAACCGGGCCGTCGAAGTTCTCTAGGCCGGCGGGCTTGGAAGTCATCTCAAAGCGAACGAAAATGGAGGGGCTCGTCTCGTCAGAGTACTCGATCTCGGCCTCGGCGAGTGCGGTGTGGCAGTGCTTGCACCAGTGAACCGGCTTGTGGCCACGATAGATCATGCCCTTATCGAACATGGCCTTGAAGACCTCGATGTCGGCGGCATCATGCTGGTGATAGAGCGTCAGATACGGGTTGTCCCAGTCGCCGAGTACGCCCAGGCGACGGAAGCCGGCCTTCTGCAGCTCGATGTTCTCGACTGCGAACTCGTTGCAGAGCTCACGAATCTTGGCCGTGGGGGTCTGGTTGAACTTCTCGGTGCCGAGCTTCTCCTCGACCTTGTGCTCAATCGGCTGACCGTGGCAGTCCCAACCGGGGACATAGGGAACTTCGCAGCCCTGCATCATCCAGTAACGGTTGATCATGTCCTTGGAGATCTTGTTCATGGCGTGGCCGATGTGGATCGGACCGTTGGCGTACGGAGGGCCGTCGTGCAGCACGAACTTCTTGTGACCCTCGTTCTTCTTTAGAACTTGCTCGTAGACCTTGTTGTCCTGCCAGTCCTTGAGTCGCTTGGGCTCGGACTTGGAAAGACCGGCACGCATGGGAAAACCGGTCTTGGGCAGATTCATCGTCTGCTTGTACTCGTTTGCCACGGTACCCCTTTCATGTCGTGGGCGCGCACGCCCTCTGGGCACCAAAAAAGCGCCCGTCCCTACAAGCTGGGACGAAGCGCCACAAAACAGGCAGTCTGCCCATAAAAGCTCTTCGCTTAACCACCCAGCTTAGATGCCCTCGCCCGCGTATTCGCGCGCTCGCATCCGTTACTCGGCTGGCCTGTATCGACGGCCATCTCGGCGATGTCTACTAAGACGAACCTGCGCGGCACGTCCGTTGGGATCGCAGCTCCGGGGTGATTTTCATCGGTCGCATGCACGGGTTCTCAGCGCTCCCCGCTCTCTGTGGCATGCGGACGGCCGACTACTCGTCCCCATCAACGCTTATGCGGAGTATGCTAGCACGTTCCGCGCCGACGAAAAACCCTCAACACTGGTTTTATACGTTCGAAATTTCTCGCGGCTGTGGACCTTCTCTTGGAGCAAAATACCTGAAAGCACTTTATCGAACGAAAGAAGGTTGCTATGCGCACGATTGGAATGAGCGACTACACCGTTGGCGAGGATTGCTTTGACGAGCTGCCCACCGCACTGGCGGAGTACGGAGCGACCAAGGTCGCGATCATCGGTGGCAAGCGGGCACTGGCCGCAGCACTTCCCGGTATCGAAGCTGCGCTAGCGGGTACCGACGTCGAGATTCTGGAGACGCGCGTCTACGGCACCAACAGTACGCGCGCCAATATCGCCAAGGTCGTAAACTCCCCCGCCTGCCAGGAAGCCGACGTGCTCATTGCTTGCGGCGGCGGCAAGGCGCTCGACACCGTGAAGACCGCAGCCATCGAGCTCAAGAAGATCGTCTTTACGGTGCCGACGATTTGCTCCAACTGCTCCGCTGCGACCGCCATTGCCGTCGTGTACAACGACGATGGCTCGCTCGAGGGCTATTCGTACCCCAACCGACCGGCGCATATCTTCATCAACCCCAAGATCATCGCCGAGGCACCGGCAGAGTATTTCTGGGCCGGCGTAGGCGATGCCCTGTCTAAGCAGCCCGAGGTCGAGTACGCCACGAGCGCCGGTAATTTGGAGCACACCGCCGGTCTTGGCCTGGCGCTTGCCCACACCTGCTCCGAGCCGCTGTTTACCTATGGCGTCCAGGGTCTTGAGGACGTGCGCCAGAACCTGTCGAGCGAGGCCGTCAAGCAAATCGCACTCGATATCGTGGTCAATACGGGCTATGTCTCGAACCTGACCAACCAGAACGATTACTACTACAACTCGAGCGTGGCGCACGCGTTCTACAACGCCACTTGCAGCATTCCGCGTGAGGGCACCTACCTGCACGGCGAGGTCGTGAGCCTGGGCGTGCTCGTGTTGTTCGCCTACACGGGCGACACCGAGAACCTTAAGCGCTACGCTGCCTTTAACAAGCAGATGGGGCTGCCCGTGACGCTTGAGCAGGTCGGGCTTTCCGAGTCCGATATCCCGGCCCTGTGCGAGTACGCGCACGCCACCAACGAGTGGAAGCAAGGCAACCCTGAGCCCTTCACCGACGAAAAGTTCGCCGCCGCCATCAAGGCCGCCGACGCTTACGGCCACTCTATCCTGGCCTAACCGACCAAAACCGCCACAAAGGGGACAGGCACC
>CABUQW010000026.1 GCA_902493895.1 uncultured Collinsella sp.
GCCCCCGAGTCCCGGATAGGACCTCGGGGGCGTTCGACTAACTGCGGGAGCGTGCCGTCAGCTCAATGTGTTCGGCTGAGATCGGAAATCAACCCGCGGCTTTTTTGACTACCATTCGCTCGATGATTTTTTAATCCCCGTCCCAGAAAAATCATCGGCGAACGCACTACTTTGCGCTGGTGAGGACGCCGGTGGTGTCGAACGCTGGGGTAAAGCTCTCGTCTACCGCGCCGCCCTCTTGCCAAAACATCGTCGTAAAGCCCAGGTCGTCGGCATGGTCGAGTACCTGCTCGTACTCCTCGCGCGTCACGGCGCGCGCCAGGTCGCCGCCCTGCTCTCGCATGAGCGCATTGGGCGTGTACTGGTTCATGACCGAGATCGGCACGTCGCCCACCGTCTGCCACACCAGGTCCAGCACGCGGCATGAATCGTCTGCATGTCCCGGCAGCACCAGATGGCGCACGATGATGCCGCGCTTCATGAGCCCGCCCTCGTCCACCAGCTCTCCCCCGCGGCGATCGATCTCGCGCGCCATCTGGGCCAGACCCGACACGGCCACGCGCGGATAGTCCTTAATATGAGAAAGCGACTGCGCAAGCCCGGCATCGGCATATTTAAAGTCGGTGAGCCACACATCGACCAGGTCGCCCAGCGCCGCCACGGCACTCGCGCGCTCGTAACCACTCGTGTTGTAGACGATCGGGATGACCAGCCCGCGCGTCCGTGCCGCGGCGATCGCAGCAGGCAACAGGTGCGCATAGTGCGTCGCCGTCACCAAATTGATGTTGTTGGCACCCTGGTCCTGCAGCTCCAGCATAATCTCGACTAGGCGCTCAGGCGAAATCTCAAGGCCAAAATTGCCGGTCGAGATCTCGTGGTTCTGGCAGTAGATACATTTAAGCGAGCAGCCGCTAAAGAAGATCGTGCCCGAACCGGCCTCACCCGAGATAGGCGGCTCCTCCCACATATGAAGCGCCGCGCGGGCCACCCTGAGCGTGTCGTTAGCACCGCATACGCCGCGCGCGCCCTCATCGCGCGCCGCACCGCAACGGCGCGGACACAAATGGCAGGCGGGCGAAAAAAGTTCGGTCAACGACGTCGGCATAAAAACATGCTCCAAAACAACGATTCAGCAGCTCAAACGTAAAGGGCCAGGCCGCGTAGACGACTCCGTCCCTAAGGCGCCGTAATCGTCCGACACGATTTTTGTAATGTCAAGACTGGAATCCACAAAGTGCCGCTTTATGATGTAGGTATTCCGCCCCCCGCGGAGCAACTGGGTGAACCGTCGCGTTTATTTAGGGAGCCCACACAGTCGTGCCTAGTACAGGTATCCTTCGTTGTTAAGGACGCTGGAACAGTCGATGAGGGCACCCACCTGTTTTAGGTGGGTTCATTTTCGTAACGTGGGGGGTGGTTTTCTTTTGCCGAAAATCGCCATTACAGTCCATATGGATCCCCGCCGGCATCCCGACAAGCCATCGACAACATCCCAATATCTGGTAAGCGCGTGATTATCGCTGCGTGCAATTACATGCACCCCCCTTGGTCGAGTATTATGGTTCGGCTATGCCCTTTGCGCATGGCGTTCTTCTGACCTTTTCCTTCGACGCTTGGCGGTTTTTAGATTCATGGCTTCATCCCCGAGCTACATACCGTACCTATGCGTGGCAGCGGCGGCCTTTATCACGACCTTCCTCGCGGTGCCCCTGGTCAAGCGCGTGGCAATTAAACTCGATGCCGTCGACTATCCTTCTAAGCGCCGCATCAACACCAAGCCCATCCCGCGTTTGGGCGGAACGGCGGTGTTTTTGGGCCTGGTAGTTGCCTGCATTGTGCAAATCCTAGGCACCTGGCACCTAGGCTGGCCACCCGTCCTGGTGCCGCACCCGCGCCTTCACATTAGCTATCCCATGCTGGCGCTCTCCTTTACCGTCATCTTTGCGACCGGCGCTATCGACGACGTCTTCCAGCTCAAGCCCAAGCAAAAGCTGGCCGGACAGGTCCTCGCCGCGCTCATCGCCTGTATCGGCGGCCTAAAAATCGGCGTCATCGTCAACCCGTTTGCCCCCGGCGAGATCATGCTCGGATGGCTCGCCTACCCCATCACCGTAATCTATCTGGTGGCATTCACCAACATCATTAACCTCATCGACGGCCTCGACGGCTTGGCCACGGGCATCTGCGGCATTGCCTCGTTCACCATGTTTTCGATGGCCGTTCTCTCGGGCCGCATCGACGCCGCCGCGCTCTCCATTGCGCTCTTTGGCGCCTGTCTGGCCTTTTTGCGCTACAACTTCAACCCCGCAAGCATCTTCTTGGGCGACTCGGGGTCGCTGCTTCTGGGCTTTGCACTGGGCTCCATCTCGCTGCTCAACGTGAGCCGCACCGCCGCGCTCACCTCGCTTATCATCCCGCTCATCGTTGCCGGCGTGCCCATCATCGACACGTTTAGCGCCATCGTGCGCCGCAGGCGCGCCCACATTAGCATCGGGCAGGCCGACAAGGGCCACATCCACCACCGCCTAATCCAAGAAGGCTACAACCAAAAACAGGCCGTGCTGCTCATCTATGCCTGGTGCATCATGCTTTCGGCCGGCGCCGCCGCGATTAACCAGGTCGAGGTGCCCATGCGTGTGCTCATCTTTACCGTGCTCGCCATTGGCTCGGCGGCCTTTGCCAAACATCTACATCTGTTTGAGCCCGTGCTGCGCCACCATTACAACAAGCGCACGCACGAGGACGAGCTCGTCACCCCCGACGACCCCGCCTTTAAGCAGGAGGAGCAGGCAGCCGAGGAGCGCAAAGAAGAGCGCCACCACAAGCTCTAGGGCAAGCTGCCGAGGATGCGCCAAGGCACCGTTAGCCAAGCGCAGCCGCGCCGCACCCATCGCACATGCCGCACCACGCGCGTCCCTCTCCCGCCCCTCGCCTACTTACGCACCACCCCTCCAATAAACGCGTTATCATCTTGACCCATGAACATACGTTAGGAGCAATCATGCCAAACGAGAACAGCTACGAAGTCGCGCTGCAAAAGAGCAACGCCATTCGCGAGGGCCTGGCCAAAACGCCCGAGAAGTTCACCATGCTCACCGGCGACCGCCCCACCGGCCGTCTGCACCTGGGCCACTACTTCGGCACCCTCAAGGGCCGTGTTGAGCTGCAGAACATGGGCGCCAAGACCAACGTACTTATCGCCGACTACCAGGTCATCACTGACCGCGACACGACCGAGCACATCCAGGACAACGTGTACAACATGGTCATGGACTACCTTGCCTGCGGTATCGACCCCGACAAGACCATGATCTACGCGCACTCCGCCGTGCCCGCCGCCAACCAGCTCATGCTGCCGTTCCTGTCGCTGGTGTCCGAGGCCGAGCTGGCGCGCAACCCCACGGTCAAGGCCGAGATGGAGGCCTCGGGCCACGAGCTCACCGGCCTTCTGCTCACCTACCCGGTGCACCAGGCCTGCGACATTCTGTTCTGCAAGGGCAACGTGGTGCCCGTCGGTCGTGACCAGCTGCCGCACATCGAGCTCACCCGCACCATCGCCCGCCGCTTTAACAACCGCTACGGCAAGGTGTTCCCCGAGGTCGACGCGCTGCTGTCCGAGACCCCGCTGCTGCCAGGCCTGGACGGTCGAAAGATGAGCAAGAGCTACGGCAACGCCATCAACATCTCGATGACCGCCGAGGAGACGGCAAAGCGCATCAAGAAGAGCCAGACCGACTCCGAGCGCATGATCACGTTCGATCCCGAGAACCGCCCCGGCGTGTCCGGCCTGCTTTCGACGGCTGCAATCTGCACCGGCCGTTCCGAGGTCGAGATTGCCGATGAGATTGGCATGGGCGGCTCCGGCCAGCTCAAGAAGTACGTGACCGAGGCCGTCAACGAGTACTTCGCACCTATCCGCGAGCGTCGCCAGCGCTACGAGAACGATCTGGACTATGTGAAGGACGTGCTGCACGAGGGCAACCGTCGCGCCAACGAAATCGCCGAGCAGACCCTGGCAGAGGTTCAGGACGCCATGGGTATGGTGTACTAGACCGATCTGCTGGCTTGAGCTTTCGATTGCTATAGGGCGGGCGCTACGGCGTCCGCCTTTTTTGGAGCCGGACCGCTTCGGCTCCGTCCATCGCACTCCCCCGACAAACAGGAACAGGCCCGCTGGCAGTTAGTTGCCAGCGGGCCTGTTCCCGAAGTACACCGTTGAATCGCACAGAGGGGAGGAATGCGAATCAAACTCAACAGGGCAGGCTTTTTCATCGCCTATTGCCTGCTCCGTTGCTGAAACCAATATAGTTCACCGTGGTTTACTTTCTAGCGTCAATGTGCGCCGCCATACCTTCTCCATAAGTTAGCTCCGGTAAACCTGCAACGGAGAACCACCACAAAGGGGACAGGCACCTTTGTGGTGGTTTTGACCACGGCAGAGCCGCTAGAGTCCGGCAGGCCAGCGACAGGCGGCCAAGTCGACGTGCATGTCGTCCTTAAACGCCACGCCCTCCCCTAGCAAAAGCTCACGTTGAGCATCGGGGCCGCCAAAGGCAAAGCCCTCACAGATACGGCCGTCGGCAAACACCACGCGATGGCAGGGAATCTGGCCGGGGCGCGGATTGCTATGCAGCGCGTAGCCCACGTACCGCGCACTCCGCGGACGACCGGCGAGCAGCGCCACCTGACCGTAGGTGGCGACCATCCCCTCGGGAATCTGCTCGACCACCTCGTACACCCGTTCAAAAAAGCCCTCAGACGCCATTGCTCGCTCCCTTCCACCCGGAAAAGCATAAACCACCACAAAGGTGCCTGTCCCCTTTGTGGTGGTTTATGGCAGGTCGGTTAGTTGGCGGGCTGGAAGAAGGCTACTGCTACGGCGCCGGGGCCAACGTGGGTACCGATGGTGGCGCCGATGGTGTGAACGGGCAACACGCCCTCGGTGTGGCCAGCCCAAAGTGCCGCACTGTCCTCGATATACTTCTTGAGCACCGCATCCGAAAGGCCCGTATAGCCGAGCGCCAGCGGCATGGAAAAGTCGATGCCGCCTGCCTTTTCGACCTTCTGGTTGAGCAGGTTCCGGCCGTTCTTGGAGCCACGAGCCTTGCCCAGCTGCACGATCAGACCATCCTCCGCTGCCACAACGGGCTTCACATTGAGCAACGTGCCCACAGCACCAGCCGCAGCAGACAGGCGACCGCCGCGAACGAGGTACTCAAGCGTCTCGAGCAGGCCGATGACGACTACACGGTCGCGCACGGCCTCGACAGCCGCCGCGATCTGAGCCGCGCCCTGGCCCTCGTCCACCAAACGCAGCGCGTACTCAACCAGCACGCGCTCGCCCAGGGTAACGTTATTGCTATCCACCACATACACATCGCCGCCCGGCGCCTCGGCAAGTGCGGTACGGGCACTCTGATTGGTGCCCGAAAGCTTAGCGCCCACGGTAATAATCACTGCCTCATCGCCGGCCTCACGCGCCTCGGCAATAGCCTGCGAAAACGCGTACGGGTTGACCTGGCCGGTCTTAGGCAGCTCATCGCGCTCCACGAGCATCTCGTAAAAGCGCTGGTGATCGATGTCGACGCCATCCATGTACACATCGGTGCCAAAGGTGACGGACAGCGGCAGAACACGCAGAGCGGGGTGCTCAGCCGGCGACATATCGCTCGCAGAATCGGTAATAATACGAATGGACATAGCGAATCCTTTCTTGCGCAGGTCCCGCGCAGGGAATTTTGACAGCAAGGCCCCGGCACGGTATACGCGCTCAAACAGGACTATGCAGTTGTTAATTGGAAGCAAAAGCCTTGGCGGCCCTACAGCTCGCGCAGGGTGTTGAGAATCGTGCGTAGCGACGCATACATCTGCTCGCGCTGCTCCACACCCATAGCCTTACCGGTGGTATCGAGCACCTCGCGAATGATGCGGTCCGCCTCGCTCATGCTCTCGCCGCCCAGAGCGGTCAGGCGCACCGGAGCACGATACTTAACGGCGGCATCGCCCGAATCATCGACCTCGACGTAGCCGCCCTCCTCCAGATGCGCGAGCGTACGCGAGACGGCGGCGCGGGTCACACCTGCCATGCGAGCCAGGTCAGCGCCAGTCAGGCCGTCCTTGCTGCGCTCAAGATAGTACAGGCACATCACGTCGGAGCCCTTGAGGCCCAGCCTTGCGCCCTCGGATGTCTTAATGCGCTGGATCTCCTTGTAGAGCCCGCTGATCAGTCCGACAAAGTCCTCGAAACGTGTCTCGTCGTTCTGCTGCATGGGAGACGACCGCCTTTCGCTTGCATAATGCTTACGGGTAAACATCTTAACCGTACTTAACGACCGCCACTCCTGCACTCCCTATTTGTTGACCCATCAACATAAAAACCACCACAAAGGGGACAGGCACCTTTGTGGTGGTTTTGACCGGTGAACATGATCCGCAGACGCCGCTACAGCTCCATACAGGGATTGTCGCGGGTCACAAGCGTCTTAACGACAACCGTCGCTCCCAAATAGCGCTCAAGCAGCTCGGCTAAGCGATCGACGGCGGCCTGACAGTCCCCCATCCGCTCGGGCTCCACGCACTCAATCGCCAGAAATGCGTCGGCCGAATCGTCGGACAGCGCCGTGCGAACGCCATCGCGCCAGTTCCAGCAACGGCACACGGCGCCCGCATCATCGATATAGGCAAGCTCACCGGGCAGCGTCGGATCATCTACCTCCTCGCCAAGCGGCAAGAACGCATCGCCGCCGTCGGTCACCGCCAGGCGCAGAATGCCCTCAATAGCATGCAAATCCTCACCGCCAACGGGCAACGCATAAGTCAACGAAATCGTGTTGTAGATATCCACCGCCGGCGTAATGTGGCCGACCGGCTTGCCTTTGAGCACGCGCTTGAGCAGGTTCTCAACTGAGCAACGCGCGCCCTTCTTGGTCTTGAACAGGCGATACGCCTCGCGCCATGCCTTAACCGGCGCATTCTCGCTGATGGTATCGCTTGTCAGGTGGCGCTCCGCATCGATGTTGGCGCGGTCAAGCAGCGCGGCGATCGCATCCACGTCCTCCTGGAGAATCTGCGCCGCGGGCTTCATGCCCTTTACGACCACGACGCCGATCGCCGCCTGTGGAAACAGCTCCCAAAATGAATCCTCGGCAATAAAGCTCTTCATATGCTCTCCCTTCATAGCGTGCGCCCGAGCGGGGGCGTCTAAGCAAAAAGCGCCCTCACAGCGGCCACCTTCAAAGTCCTACGGTGCCGCCACAAGAGCGCTTACGCTGCCCCCATCCGGAGAAGGGGGCGATATGTCAGGCGTATTGTAACCTGAGTCATCCGCCCAAGCAAAACCACCACAAAGGTGCCTGTCCCCTTTGTGGTGGTTTTGGGTCTGAGGCGACGCTAGTGGCGGAGTCCCAGCAGGCCGCGGCCGCGATGACGGGCCTCAGCGGACACCTGGGCATGCGGGCCGGCGGCCTTGACAGACTCGGGCAGGTGCGAGTACTTCTTCTCGAAGTTCTCCTCGAACATCACCGCCAGGTTGTGCGCGGCCTCGTCGTAGCGCGCAGTGCTCTGCCAGTACTGGCGCGGCACTAGGATGCCGTCGGGCACACCGTGGCACGTAGTGGGAATGTCGACATTAAAGATGTCGTCGTGCACAAACTCGCTGTCCTCGATGGTACCATCGAGGGCGCGAGCGACCAGTGAGCGCGTGTAGGCAAGCTCGATGCGATGACCCACGCCGTAGCCGCCGCCAATCCAGCCGGTGTTGACCAGGTAGACGCGCGTACGGCCGTCGGCGATGCGCTCGCCGAGCATCTTAGCGTAGACCATGGGGTCGAGCGGCATAAACGGCTCGCCAAACAGCGAGGAGAACGTGGGCGTGGGCTCGGTGACGCCGACCTCGGTGCCGGGGATCTTGGCCGTAAAGCCCGTCACAAAGTGATACATGGCGGCGTCGGCCGTCAGGCGCGAGATGGGCGGCAGCACGCCAAAGGCGTCGCAGGTCAAAAACAGCACGACGCTCGGAGTGGTGCCCATGCCCTTGGTCCACGCGTTGGGAATGTGCTCGACGGGATAGGCCACGCGCGTGTTGTGCGTGATCGAGACGTCGTCGTAGTTGGGCTTGCGATTCTCATCGAGTACCACGTTTTCGCAAATCGCGCCAAAGCGGACAGCGTTGAAGATCTCGGGCTCGTGGAAGGCGTCCAGGCCCTCGCATTTTGCGTAGCAGCCACCCTCAATGTTGAAGATGCCCATGTCGGACCAACCGTGCTCGTCGTCGCCGATCAGCAGGCGCGTGGGATTGGCCGAAAGCGTGGTCTTGCCGGTGCCGGACAGGCCAAAGAACACGGCGGTCTCGTGCGTGACGGGATCCATGCTGGCCGAGCAGTGCATGGGCAGCACGTCGTCCTCGACGGGCAGCAGATAGTTCATGACGCTAAAGATCGACTTTTTAATCTCGCCGGAGTAGCCGGTGCCGGCGACCAGAATCACGCGTTCCTGGAAGTTGATGACCACGGCAGCGCTGGAGCTGAGGCCCTTGATGGCAGAGTCGCACTGGTAACCGGGCGCTGCGAGCACGCAGAAGTCGGGCTCGCCGGTGCGCGCGATTTCGCGGGCGAGCGGGCGGGCGAGCATCTGCTTAATAAAGAGTGCCTGGCTGGCACGCTCGCAGGCAACGAGCAGTCGACGCGTGTGGTTGCGGTCGGCGCCTGCCATGCCGCGGGTGACGAACACGTCGCGCTCGTTGAGATAGTCGACGATGCCGGCCTTGATGGCCTCATAGCTCTCGACGGGCAGCGGGCGGTTGACCGCGCCCCAGGCGATTTTGTCGTGCACGTCGGGCGTGTCGACGATAAAGCGGTCGTTGGGCGAACGGCCAGTGCGCTCCCCCGTCTCGATCACCAGCGCGCCGTTGGATGCCATGCGGCCTTCTTCGCGGCGGATGGCGTGCTCGACGAGCTCCGCGGCGGGTAGATCGACCAGCAGACGGGGCTGATTCTCGGCGGGATCTTCAACGAGCGTAATACCAAAGTTGGACAAAACTTCTGCAGGGGTAACACCAGGCATGGGGCCTCCTTTAAAAACGCGACACGTGGACGCGGCGCGCACTTTACTCACGTAAAGCCCGTTGTACCCGATATGCAAAAACGTTTTTGCGGCAAGGGCGGCAAGCCCGCCCAACGGTCAAAAATCGCAGGCAAGCGGCCTAATCATTGGGGACGTTTTTAAACGACCAGTCGTTGGGGACGTTCTTGAACAGGCAACATTCAAGGAATGTCCCCGGATGCCGGCACTTAGGGACGTTCCCAAAGTGCCGACTACAGCGGCAGGTTTTGGCCGAGCATGGCTATGGCGCTCATCAGGACCAGCATGCCGGCAGCGTAGGGCAGCACGGCGCCTAGGAGCTCGGCATCCCTGCCGCGCACGTGGACGGCAGCCAGACCAATCGCGAGCGTCTGCGGAGAGATCATCTTACCGGCGGCAACACCAAGCGCATTCAGCGCGACCATCCAGTAGTCGCTCACGCCCAGCGCCGTAGCGGCCTGGCTCTGGATGGGGCCAAACAGCATGCCCGAGGACGTGCCCGAGCCGGTCACAAACGCACCAACCGCACCAATCCACGGAGCCAGAATCGGGTACAGACCGCCAGCGACCGCAATGCAAAACGCGCTGATCGACGAAATCATGCCGGCATAGCCCATCACCTTGGCGCAGCCCAGCACCGAAAGCATGGTGATGACCGTCGGCATCATCTGTTTGACGGTCGCGGCCAGTACCTCACCCATCAAGCGCGGCGAAGCGCCCTGAATGGCACCGCCGACAAACGCCGCCAGGAAAATCCAGACGCCCGGCGTGTTGATCCACGAAAACGTAAGCATACCGGGATTCTCACCGCAATACACCTGCACGTGGCTCGCAAACGGCGCGAGCGCGGCATGTACAGCGGGCACCAGATTAGACGTGCCCAGCAGCAACACAAAAATCAGGATGAAGCACGACCAGGCCGAAAGCGCCGACTTAACGGTGAGCTTCTCCCCCGCCTCGATATTCATGTGGAAGCGCGCATCCAGGTGGCCGGACTTCTCGGCGCGCATGGCAAGCGCGGCGGTCAGCGCAAGCGACACGATGGAGCCTACGACCACGGCCAGCTCGGGACCCACAAACATGGCAACGACCAGAGCCGCGCCGACAAACGACACGCCGGAGAGCAACGCCACGCCGGCAACACCGTGCAGGCGCTCGCCCACACTCGCGGCATTGCCCTGGTCATCGGCAACACGGCCCGCAACCAGCACAATAAATAGCGGCATCACCACAAAGAACGGTGCGAGCTGCACCAGCTGAACGGTCGCCAGGTGCAGGGAATCCAGACCCACCAGGTCGGCAACGGACACCGTGGGGATGCCGATGGAGCCGTAGGGCGTGGGCACGCCGTTGGCCAGCAGGCAGATGAGCACGGCAGGCACGGCCTCAAAGCCCAGGCCCGCGAGCATGCCGGCGGGAATGGCGACAGCGGTACCGAAGCCGGCCATGCCCTCCATAAAGCCACCGAAGCACCAAGCCACGAGCAGCGCCAGCAGACGGCGGTCGCTGCTGATGGAGGTGATCATGCTGCCGATCACCTCCATGGCGCCCGTACGAACGCACAGGTTATACGTGAACACCGCGGCGATGATCACCAGGACGATGGGCCACAGAGCCATCAAAAAACCTTCGAGCGAGGCGGTCGCGATCTGCGCTGCCGGCAGGTGCCACCATGCGAAGGCAAGCAAGCACGAAAGGACAAACGATCCGATAGCGGCCTTCCAAGCTGGCCATTTAAAGCACAGCAGCATCACGACCAGCCAAATAATCGGCACAAGAGCCAGTAAGAATGCGGCGACGTCCATGGGTAAAAACTCCTTGGTACCAAGCAAGCGGTATCGGGGGGGTCACAAAACTTCATCAGGATACCGCACGTTTGCCGACAAATTACAGCCGCCCGCCGAAATTATTGAACAACCTGTTCAAAAACACGAATGGATACCACCGCGACTATACTAGAGCGCAGCAATAGAAAGGAACCGCCTTGAGCATCACGCCCCTCGATAGCATCCGCCGCGCCATCGCCCGCCGCAATGGCGTCGCCGACCCCGCCGTATCGGGCGGGGCGCACGGGCAGGGCGGACGCATCGAAAACGGCCTGTTCCCCGCATCGCACACTGCTGAGGAGCTCGCACGCATCCAAGAGCTAAGCCAGCGTAACGCCGGCGGTCCCGACAGCAGCCAGGCCACACGCCGTCGCCGCGAGCGCGATCGCCAGCCCGGCCCCATCCACCGCATGGTCAATGCCTGGTGGAACCGCCTGCTCGGAGCCGTCTACGGCGGCGGCTTCTCCACACAAGAAGCCGAGTACGAAGATCATGCCACCCGTCGCGACTACCTTTGGAATACCCTGGGCACCGCCGTATGGGGCATGGCGTTTCCGCTGCTCACCATTGTGTCGACGCAGCTCGTGGGCGCCGAGGAAGCCGGCAAGTTCTCCATCGCCTTTGTCACCGGCACGCTCATCATGATTGCGTGCAACTACGGCGTGCGCAACTTTCAGGTCTCGGACATCGACGAAAAGACGTCCTTTGCCTCCTACCAGCTCAACCGTTGGCTTTGCGGTGCGCTCGCGCTGGCATGCGGCCTGATATACAGCAGCGCCCGCGGCTACGATGCGCAGATGGCCACGATCGGCCTGGGCGTCTACCTCTATAAGGTGATCGACGGCATCGCCGACGTGTACGAGGGCCGCCTGCAGCAGGCCGACAAGCTCTATTTGGCTGGCATGAGCCAAACGCTGCGTTCCGCCGGCGTCATCGCGGTCTTTAGCGTGGCACTGTTCCTCACGCGCAGCATGCCCATCGCGGCCATGGCCATGGGCATCGCCGCAATCGCCTCGCTCGTGCTGGTCACCGCCCCGCTCGCCCTGCTCGAAACCGAAAAATCACGCCGCATGAGTCTGCGCGAGGCTGGCCACCTGTTTATCCAGTGCGCCCCACTTTTTGGTGCGCTGTTCCTGTTCAACCTAATCGAGAGCATGCCCAAATTCGTGATGGAAGGCACGCTGGCCTACAAGTATCAGCTGTACTTTAATGCACTGTTCTTTCCGGCGCAGGCTATTTTGTTGAGCATTGGATTTATCTATAAACCGCAGCTCCTGCGCTTGTCGAGCATTTGGGCTAATCCTCGCAAGCGTCGTCGCTTTGACCTGATTATTGTTGCCATTATGGCGCTGATCGTGGTCATCACCGGCGTGTGCGCCGCATTTATGGCAGGTCCCGGTATTCCCCTCATGAGCTTTATGTACGGTCTCAGCTTTGAGCGCTACCGTACGCTGGCGCTGCTGATGGTCGTCGCCGGCGGCGTCACCGCGGCCATCGACTTTATCTACGCCATCATCACGGTGCTGCGCCACGCTGGAGACGTCACCAAGATCTACCTGATCTGCTTCGCCGTAAGCGTGGTGCTGCCGGTGATCCTGATTAAGCTGCTGGGTCTGATGGGCGCTGTGGTGAGCTACCTAGCCATCATGGCCCTACTGCTGGTACTGCTGATTATCGAATACCGCCACATCCGTCAACGCATAGAGAGGGACCGGAATCCGTACGGCGCCTAATTCGAATCAATTTGAAGAAAAGAAACGTCGATGTTTTGGCACCGACAGCGAGCAGCCTCGAAGTGCCCCAGGTTGGCGCGAAAGAGGAGCGACGCGTACTTCTGTACGCGAGCGACGGTTTGAGCGACAAGATGGGGTGCTTCGGGGCTGCGCAGCGTCAACGTGACCGCCGTTCGGTAGAACGGCGGAACAAGGTTATTCGCCCGGGTTGATGTTCGCGTAGAACTCCGCCCCGTCG
Source organism: uncultured Collinsella sp. (assembly GCA_902493895.1). Lineage (GTDB taxonomy): Bacteria > Actinomycetota > Coriobacteriia > Coriobacteriales > Coriobacteriaceae > Collinsella. Next base: position 12,876 of record CABUQW010000026.1, read on the forward strand.
TCCAGGCGCAGGATGCCCACGCGGCCGAACTCGGAGCCGGTGGCGGCGGCGCAGTCGATGTCGATGCGATCGGGCACACCGGCAGTGTCCTCGCCGCCCAAGCGCACAATCTGCCCGCGTCCCGATTCCTCATCGAGCCCCGCCAGGCCACCGACCTCGCAATAGCGCCCAAGCGATACCGTGGGCGTGTGGCCGCTCACCACGACCGGGCCCCTGCCCTCGGTAGAAAGCAGCCCGGTCGGCACATCCCAATAGCCGTGACGAATCCACAGCAGGTCATCGGACGACTGCACTGCGAGCATCTGCTGCAGCAGCTCGCGATCGGCACTCACCGCTCCGACGCCATCGGCACAATCGACGCCATGCTCAAGCAAAAACGCGCGCGCCGCTTTCATCTCGATTCCAGCATGTACCAGCAGATACGGGCGCTCCTCGGTCTCGACCACCGCGTAGAGCGGCAGCGCGGCCATCCATCGCACGAGCTCCTCGTATGCCTCAAATTCCATGTCGTTGAGCTGCTCGCGCGTCGTCCAGCCACCGTTGATATCCCAGGTCTCGGCATCGAGCGGATCCTGGCCAATGATGGCATCGAGCATGATCTGCTCGTGATTACCCTTGAGCACGTGGGCGTTGGGCAGCGAGCGCACGAGCTTAATAACGCCGACCGGATCGGGCCCGCGATCAATCATGTCGCCCAGCACGTACAGCGTGTCGTCGGACGTCAACGAGATCTTAGACAGGGCCTCGTCAAGCGCACGCACGTGCCCGTGAGCATCAGATGTCACATAGATCGCCATGGTACGCCTCTCCTTGCATTGCGGCCGAAGCCCGGCGCCGCAACTAAAACTTCAAGTTGAACTTAAACGTTACCCATTGTACTCCGTTGCAATAAAGCTGGAAAGGGTTTCCGAGCAGAGGCAAAGACGGAAGCCGTCTATAACGATATCGCGCACGCCCGCAATCCAACCCCATAAACCCACCATCTTTGGGTACAAATAACCGCAGATAACTGACCGTGCCACGCCAACCACCCAGGAGCGGACACTATCCATGAACCAGATCCTTCTCTTTATCGGCCTCGTCATCATTCTGTGCTTGACCATCAAGCCCGTCGGCAAAAAGCTCCCCTTCCCCACCCTGCTCATCTTTATCGCGCTCGGTATGTTGTTGGGCGTCAACGGCCCGGCGCATATCGACTTTAGCGACTACGCGCTCACCGAAACCGTCTGCAGCACGGCGCTACTGTTCATCATGTTCTACGGCGGTTTTAACACCAACATCGACCGCGCCAAGCCCGTCGCTGCGCCGGCGGTGCTGCTGAGCACGCTCGGCGTCGTCATCACCGCCGGCATCACCGGCGTGTTCGCCCACTCTGTGCTGGGCTTCGACTGGATCGGCGGCCTGCTGCTGGGATCGGTCGTGGCATCCACCGACGCGGCAAGCGTCTTTAGCGTGCTGCGCGAGCACAACCTTTCGCTGAGGGGCGGCACAGACTCGCTGCTCGAGGTCGAATCGGGCTCCAACGACCCCGTCGCCTACCTGCTCACCGCCGTGCTCGCCACACTCGCGGCCGGCGGCGACATCAACATTCCCGCACTGCTGGCCAAGCAGATCATCCTGGGCGCGGGCCTGGGCCTTGCCATCGGCTGGGCGGCGGGCCGCCTGATTGAGCGCGCGCACGCAACGGCCGAGGGCGCGCAGACCATCTTTTTATTCGCCGTGGCCATCGTCGCCTACGCGCTGCCGAGCTACCTGGGCGGCAACGGCTTTTTGGCTGTATACCTGGCTGGCATTGTGCTGGGTGCCAGCGACATCACCGGCAAGGTCGAGATGGCGCACTTCTTCGACACTCTCACCGAGATGGCAGAGATGACGATCTTCTTCTTGCTCGGCCTGCTCGTGACGCCCGCGCGCCTGCCGCAGATGCTGCTGCCGGGCCTGGCACTCATGGCGTTTATGCTCTTTGCGAGCCGCCCCATCGCCGTCGGCGTGCTCCTGGCGCCCTTTAAGACGAACCCCCGCCAGGTCGCGCTCATAAGCTGGGCGGGCCTGCGCGGAGCAGCTTCGGTCGTCTTTAGTCTCTTTGCCGTGGTGGCCGACGTTCCCGGCGGACACGACCTATTTGACCTGGTGTTTGTGATTGCCGTGTCGAGCATTGTGGTGCAGGGCTCGCTGCTGCCAGCGGTGGCGAAGAAGCTCGATATGATCGATGCGACCGGCGACGTGCGCCGCACCTTTAACGACTACCGCGACGAGGACGGCATGTCGTTTGTAAAGCTCAAGGTAGGCGCTGGACATCCGTTTGCCGGACGCTCGCTCGCCGACATTGGCAGCGCCACAGACATGCTCGTGGTCCTGGTGCTGCGCGACGGGGCGCACCCGGTACTGCCCAATGGCGACACCGTAATCCAGGAAGGCGATCTGTTGGTGATGGCCGCCCCAACGTTCGAAGAGCGTGCCGAGGTTACGCTGCGCGAGGTCACCGTAACGCCCCACGGTCGTCTGGCCGGCCAGCGCCTGCGCGATGTGCCGCAAGGCAAGCATCCGTTTATTGTGGTGATGCTCAAGCGCGACGGCCAGACGATCATCCCCGACGGCAACACCCTCATATACGCCGGCGACGAAGCCGTCATCGCCACGCTAGCGTCGTAGCCATCCCCACCCATAAGTTGCGGTGAAATAGGGATTGAATAGGCTTCTGAACAGCCATTTCAGTCCCCATTTCACCGCAAGTTATTGAGGGGATGGGTTGAAAAACATTTGAATTGACACCGAAATGAAAAAAGCCGGGGGATGTCCCCCGGCATTTTTTATGCGAGTCAAGACTAAATACTTCTCGGGAAAACGCCGGCCCATTGCGTCAGCAATTTACGAGCCGCTCTACCCACCTCTGGACGGCTAAGGACTTTTCGCAGGTAGTTTGACGAACATATGTTTGCTTATTATAATATTACTTGAAAGCACCCCTTATCTCATGGTATAAAGAATACGGTTCCCTCCAAAAGAGGGGCCTCCAAGAGCCGGGGTCTTACCCCCGGCATTTTTTTGCAAAAATGGAGGCCCACCATGAGCGAACTCTCCGTCTTTGTTGACGAATCTGGCGACCTCGGAGGCGTCTCCAACTACTACCTCGTCACCCTCGTTTTTCACGATCAAAACGATGCAATCGTTGAACGCATTGACCGCTACGAGCGCGCCCTGTCGCAGTCCTCGCTTCCCAATACGCCTTTTCATGCAGGACCCCTACTGAATGGAAACGGCGACTACAAAGATCTTCCCAAGGAGCAGCGAAGGCACATGTTGAGCGCATTTCGCGCGTTCATTCAGCATCTCCCCATACGCTATCTCTGCCTGCAATACCGAATGAGCGAATTCGCCGGCAATCAAAACGGTCTCGCGGAGAGAATGAGGCGAGACCTCACAGTTGAACTTTTCGACCATCTGGAATTCTTCCAGCGATACGACACCGTTAAGATTTACTACGACAACGGCCAACCGATTGTAACGGAGGTCATTCATTCTGCGCTTGAGTACGTTCTAGCAAGGGATGTCATCGTATACCGAGAAGCCGCACCACGAGCCTACCGGCTATTCCAAGTTGCTGACTACATCTGTACGATCGAGCTAACGGCTATCAAGTTTGACAGCAAGGAAGATACAAAGACTGATCGGCTATTTTTTGGAACCCGAAGGACGTTCAAAAAGGGATTTCTCTTATATCTCAGGAAGAAAAGGATGAACTGACCCGGGGTCACCAGTCGTCAGACGCTCCGCAGTCGTCATCGACGGCAAAGTCGCTGAGGTCGAGGCTTTCGCGTTCGGCTCGGGCCAGGAGCTCTTGGGGCGACTCGTCCTCAATATCCATAACGTCGAGCATGGCGGCCGGAAAGCCAACGCCGGCCGCACTCCCCGCGCGGTCGAGCAGACTCTCGCGCAGCTGATCTACATCAACTTCAATCCTCATGATGAAACCTCCTACCAGGCCAGGACCCCTACTCAGCAGCGCCAAGCTCATCCACGGCAGCAACAAAAGCCGCAACCTGCTTGTCGTCCATCTGTGCAGCCAAACGTCCCACGGGCTCATCGTAGGCGAACTGCACCTTATCGATAAAGCAATCCCAAGCACGCTCATCCACACGCACGGCGGCCTCGCAATACTGGCTGAGCTTTTTGAGTCCATACCAAAACGCATTCACATGGCGCGCAGGATCCTCATCCAGCACACCATCGTAGCGACGCCCGTTAAACTCGCGCATGCGCGCCACGGCAACCTTGAGCGAATCGCCGCCCTCGGCAGAAGCCCCATCCACCAGCTCGGGAATCGCAACCTCATGCCGAACAGTATGCCTGGTTGCACCATCGTACTCGCCCACCAGCACGTCCTCATCAAGCCGAGAATCGTAGTCCAAATAGCTCGTACCACAACAAATGCCGTGCGGCGAGCCCGTGCCAAACGCGCAGAACAACCCGCCGTCGGCAACAACACGACGGTAGGTTTCAAACGACTTCTTAACCTGAGCGAACAACTCGGAAAGCTCCCCGGCATCGCACGCCGTCTCGCACGCAGCGCACGCAGACTCGGGCAACGATACCGGCTCCACCGTGCTCCCCGCAACGCGGGTGGCGCGCTCGGCCCGATACGCCTGCGCCGCCAAGCGCGCTCGCTGCGCAGCGCCGCGCACGTTGGTAAGTTCACGCTCCAACGCCACGTCACCAGCAACATCGCCAGCCAAATCGCCCGTAAACCCGTCAGCGCCCAGCGACCCCGTCGCACTCAGCTCGGACTCAAACGTCGCTGTGATCATACCCGCAAGGTCCGTCGCGTCGGCGGCACAACGCAACTGCTCCAACTGCGTACATAGCAGATCGGCATCCGGGGGCACGGCATCCACAACGCGCACGTCACTCAGGCGTGCCACGTCCTGCAGCACCATAGCCCCCGCAGCATCGTACGCCGCGCGCACCTTTTCCGCCGTATTCGCACGTAACTTTACCTCGATAAACGCAAGCGTCTGCTCCAGGCGCGTAAGCAACTCGGCCTTATCCTCCATGCGCAAAAAGGCAGCATAGCGACGCTCCATCCGTAGCGGACCAACAATACCCGCCTGTTTGCGAGCGCGTGCAAGCGCAGCGCCCTCAACACGGCGAACATACCCGTCAACAGCCCGCACGGCAGAGTCACGCGCAGCGTGCTCGGCAGCTTCGACGCCTCTAAGCACACCCAGCAGCTCGCGGGAGCGTGCCTTGCGCACCAACTCCCCGCGATCGTACTGCTCAAGAGCCGTCTGACGCTTGGCCACCGACTCAAAGCCAAACAGCTCGTCGAGCAACTCGTCAACAGAACGCTCGCCCGCCATGGCAAGGCCTCCCTACTCGAACACGCCAACATGCTCGCGGGGCGCCCGAACACCGGACGCCCCGCCCGTACCCCTACAGATCCAGAGCCTTCTTCGCGGCGTCGACCGGGTCGCCATCCATGTAGAACACCGGGCTCAGTCCCGAGATAATCTCGGACGAAACACTCTGTAGGCCCGCGATGGCGCTCAGCGGCAAAATCACGCGCTTGGCGCCGGCGTTTTTGGCCACGCGCATAATGTCCTCAAGCCCGCGGATCTCGTCCATAGAACCCGACATGCGCAAGATTCCCGGAATCGCCAGCGCGGGCATCACCGGGCGGTTGCACGCCGCGGAGCACAGGCCCACAAACTCGGCGAGCGAAACTTCCTCGGACAGGCCCTTGCTCTGCAGGTCGTTGTAGAACAGCAGGTAATCCTTGGAGCCAATGTGCATGCCCGGCGCCACGCGGTTCGCCAGGTTCACAAAGTTGTCGAACGCGGCCTCCAGCGTATCGCGCACCGGCTTGTTAAAGGCCACGCCCTCGTGCTTAAACTTGCACTCGCCGGCAACGGCCTTGTTCTCCAGCTTGTACACGGCAACCTCGCCGCCCTGCGACCTGCCCACGCCAAACACGTGACCGGACAGCAGCGGCCCGTCGGGAATCAGGGTGTCCTCGCTCTGCTCGGGCACGCGCACCACATGCACGTCCTGCGGGTTGTCGGCATCCATATAGCCCAGGTTGACGTCGATAAACTCGACGCCCGCCATAATCTTGAGCTGCTCCTTTACGCGGCGACGGCCCTCGATAGCGTAGTCCAGCAGCCAGCGCACGTCGTCCTTGTCCATGGCCTCGTCGGGGAACAGCAGCTTAGCAAGGCCGCTAAAGGTCTTGCGCACGGCGATCTCGTCACGCTTGTTAAAGTCACTGTTAAAGCGGAAATACCGGTCGATATGGTGCGTAAAGTCTTTGCGGCGCATCTCCTTGCAAAACTCCGACAGGCAGTCGGTGATCAGACCATAATGCCCGGTCAGCAGGCTCGAGCGCATCTTGGGAATCTCCCAGCCCGGCAGGTAGTAATGGATACGGTCGAAGAAGGCCGAATCGTTGTTAAACTCCGGCGGGAACGGATCAAACAGGTGCGTGGTCTTAAGGACATTTTGCACGGTGTCGTTGATGTTGCCCTCAAAGACCATGGAGGCGTCGGCGTTAATCTGGTCGCGGCCGCGTGCGTAACTGCCACTCGCCATGTAGTCCTTCATGATTTGCACGGCATTGGTGTCCTTAAAGCGCATGCCGGCAACCTCGTCGAACGTCACGCAGTCCCAGTGACCTACCAAGCCCACGCGATCGGCGCGCATGGAGTTCATACGGCCGAACAGGTTGGCCGTGGTGGTCTGGCCGCCCGAAAGCAAGATGGCGTAGGGCGAGACCTCTTTGTAGATATGGCTCTTGCCGGTACCACGGGGACCCAACTCGCACAGGTTATAGTTGCGCTCGATGAGCGGCACCATACGCTCGATAAAGTGCAGACGCTCTTTCTCGGAAAGCTCGCTAGGCTCATAGCCAGCGGAGCGCAGCAGCATATTGAGCCACTCGTCGCGCGTAAAGTACTGGCGCTCGTCGACCATGGCATCCAGGTCCAGGTTGGGCATCTGAATGGGCGTGAGCGACGCCACGCTAAACGGAGAGTCCTCGGGTCCGCGCTTTTTGCGCTTGGCCTTGGAGCGACGCGGCGCATCGTCGCCAAAGACCTCCATGCCAAACTCGTCTTCCTCATCCACGGGATGACGATACTCGATGCTCATAATGCACCAAATGCCGCCCTGCAGAATCTTGGAATAGTCGCGCACGTACTCGGCCGGCATCACAAACGGCTCGATGGTCAGGTTGGCAAACGACGCCACGTAGATATCTTTGTACTCGTCGAGTTTAGCCGTCACCTTGTCGATAATGGTAAAGCGACCCAGTTCGCGGATCTTGGACTTAATGCGCTCGGACTCGTCGGGACGCACGTAGTTATCGGTGAGGATTCTGCGAATGCGGTCCAGACCCTCTGCCACGGCATCTTCGTCATCGGTTGAGCAGTACATGCCCAGCAGGTACTCCAGCACAAAGGTGGGCACGTTGGCGCCGCGCTTCGTAAGGGCCGTCAGGTCCTTACGCACGATCTTGCCGGCAAAGTGCTCAAGCAGTTTGCCATCCAGCCCATCCATGTCGTAGCCGTCGTCCTCGGGAGCCTCGTCCGCGGCCTGGTCATAGCCATCGGTCGAGGATTCGTCCTTGGTGGTCGCCACAGACTCAACGGGCACAGCACCAAACGGCTCCGGGGCAGGCACGGCCTCCTCCGCAGGCACGGCTTCCTCCACGGGCACGGCCTCCTCCACAGGCACATCCACATCAATCGAGGGAACTTCCCACAGATCGTCATCATGGCTATCAAACATAGGGCACACTCCTAAAAACCAAAGTCAGCAACAGGGGCAAACGAAACAGCAATGGTGTACGTCTCGCGCCAAACGATCTTGCCCGTCTCGCGCTCGCGGCAGACCAGATAGTACGGACCCTTTGCCGAGAATCCATCCGCCGCGCGCAGCGCAAACTTGGCATGCACTACGCGCTCCTGCGAATTAACAGAAGTCTTGTTAGCATGCGCCTTGACCGTATCGCTCACCTCGTTGCCGCTTGCATCGGTAAACACCAGCTCGTATTCGCACGGCAAGACCTTGCCTTGGGCTGGTTCTTCCTGGATCAAGTTGAGCGAGAAGAGCGAGTTGGTCACCCGGCGCCCCTCACTTAGCACGCGCAACGTCGCCGCGCGCGTGTCGACAAAGTCCTTGGAACCCGAGCGCGCACGCCAAAATCCAATAACGGGCACGCAAAGCTCCTGCAGGCTCATGCCGCCGTGGACGTAGTTGTTAGTACCACCGGGACGCTTGAAGTGCACGTTCTCGCGCGGGGCAAACCCCTCAAAGCCGGCACCCAAACGTCCCATGTCAACATTAACAAACACCCCGCGCGCCTCGTCCGAAAGCTTGGCCACGGCCTCGTTGGGCACCACCAGATGACGCTTGCCGTGCATGACGGGAGCGTCAAGGAAGGGAAGATCTGGCTTGCCGAGCATCTGACACTCGCTGAGCTCCCGGCGCGTGTAGATAAAGCCGTGATCCGCCGTTATAACAACACGCGCGCCCGGGGCGTCGGTGCACACGCGGCGCGCCAACGCGGCAAGCTCCTCTACGGTGTCCGCACAGGCATCGAAGACGTCATCCTGCGTAGCGGCCTTCTCGCCCGTGGCATCAATCTTGTTGTGATAGAGGTAGACAAGTCTTGAGTCCTTGAGCATCGCCTTGCGCTCGGTTCCCGCCATGTTGAGGTATGCACTCGAGCGCAAAGCGCGGGCTGTAGGCTCAACGTGGGCAAGCACGGCCTCGCGCTGCGGAGTCGTCGCAGTGGGCATGTCGTCAGCCAACACAAACGCGCCATCCTCTGCAAGCTCAAGCACCTGGTGCGGCAGCAGCGCAGGCATGCCCACCTCGGTAATGGAGGGAAAGACCGCCTGCATACTAGAAACCTTGACGTTGCCGCCGCGCTCGCGCTCGAGCAGCGCCGCAACGTCGCGGGCCACCTCATAGCGCAACGCGTCACTCACGATAACGACTGTCGTTTTGGCAGAGCCCACATAGGTGGGCAGCACATGCCAGTAGAACTCATCCTGCCGCGCAGGGCCATCGATGTAGCCGCAATCGGCCCACTCCCCTTGCGCAGCGGCCGCCCAGCAGGTATTGGCGTCGACCAAGAACCAGTTACTGTAGAGATTCTCCGCCCAATCCACCACAGCTCGGGCAGGTTCCTCGAGTACATCGCACTCGACGGAGCGCGCCCGCAGATACGCGGTGCACATATGACGATAGGCGGCATCCATGGCATACCAATCGGACGTGTAGGCATCCCACACCTGCTGGGGCTGCGCCAGATGGAAGCCGCCCGCGTGCGCCTGCCTAAACGCGCACATATCGGCCACAGCGGCAAGCAGGTCAAAGTAGCTCTCGACACGACGGTACCAGCTTAGGTCGCAGCGACGCGCAGCAAATGCGCGCGCATCCTCAACACGGTCCGCGCCCTGGGCAAACGAGCAGAACAGCTGCGAGAGCACAGCCTCATTGACGCACGGAAACACATCAAGCGAGGTCAGCACATCGATCGGCAAGGTCTCGAACCGTGCAAAGAGTCCGCGGGCGTCCTCAACCAAACGGCAGATCTCAAATAGGTCCTCGCTCGACGCCTGGGTATCGGCGGTCTGGTCCCACGTACGCACCGCCTCAAGGCAATAGGGGCCGTAGGCGGGAGCCACATAGCTTTCGAGTCCCTTGAGCGCTCCCTCGGGAAGCGCGGTAGACGCCGCTGTAAGGAGCACATGGGATGAAAGCATAAGCAATGAGTCGCGCTCATACAGCGGTCCCTCAAACCCATAGCAGCGAAGCATAAAGGCAGAGAGCACATCGCGCACGCAGTACTTGTCCATCAACTCGGCCAGCGCCTCGGGACCCTCGTGCAGCAGCATGGTCATACAGCCACGCAGCACAAACGCGGGGCGCGCGTCACCAAGCTCTTTACCGCCAAAAATCACCGTAAGGATGCCGAGTTCGATATCGGATGCGCCCGAGGCATGCGGAACACACGCGGCAAACTTAGCGCAGCGGGTCTTGGCATCAAAGAACGTCTTGTGCTCGCGCAGGCTCTCGCGCACGGCGTCGATATTCTCGATGCCCAGCTGATCGGCCAAAAGCGAAAGATAGTCAGCCTGGAACTGATCGGCATACAGCTCAACATCGGCAAGCCAATCACCCTCAAGCCTACCGCGCGGGCAACGGCGATACAGCAAGATATCGCTCGCAAGGTCATCGCGGTTGATGAGCTTCTTGACGGCAAACATACGGCCCTCGCAGGCCTCAACAAAGCGCACCGGGCGCTCAAAGTCACCGTGAGCAGGCATTACGCCGGCATCGGCCCCCACGCCGTCGAAACCCTCGGCAGCCAATCGCTCAAACTCAGGAGCAAACTCGTCGTCTGCATCGTGCCAAACCACAACACGGCGCGGCGCGCATGAGGACAACGGCTGCAAAAATTGCAGCTTGAGCTGTTCTTCTACATCGATCTTGGGCATGAATATCCTTACCGTATCTGCAGTTACTTAATCTTCGCCAGCACATCCTGAAACTTGGCGTAGTTGACCTTGACGCCGTCATCCAGGTCGATCTTAATCATCTGGTCTGCCAAGTGGTGCAGTTTCTCCTCGTAGGCAATGGTCTCTTTGAGCTGGTCGTTGAGCTTTTTGATGCGCTTATCCAAGCGCACGCGCTCGCCGCGCTCGGCACTGACAAGGGCATCGTTGGCATACCCGATCTGGGCACGGTAGCGCTCCTGCTGCTCATGCACATAGTCGGTGCGAATGCGAGCCAACAGGTCAGGCTGGTAGCGATGCATGTAAACAAGGCACTTGAAACCGTTCTTCTTACCGCTGTCGAACAGCCAGTAGATGGGGCGTTTCTTATAGGTCTGGCAGTGGTCCTTAAAAAAGTCCTTCAAAAAGTAGGTGCGAATCACCTCGCGCGAGGTACCCTTACCGCCGAGCGCCTCGGCAATGAAGGCCAGGTTCTGCTCGAGCGTCTCCTCGCCGTACACGGTGCGCACAAAGTCGATAAAGTAGCACACGATGTCGTCGTCAAAGTACTCGTCATCGGTAATGGGCAGTACGTTGTCGGCATCAGGCATAAAGGTCACGTGATCGGGATCGGGCATCTTGGCCAGATAGTCGTCAACCGTGGCGCCCTGACCGGCCAGGACCAGCCCGTCCACATCCAGCGAATAGCGGCCAAACATGCAGCCCACGGCATAGCTTATGAGCGAGGTGATCTCGTCGCGCTTGGTGCGCACGTATTTGTTGCCCTTGTAGCTCTCGGGAATCTCATCAGCGGTGTCGAAGATGCGTGCCACCGAAACGTACTTGTCCTCGACCTCGACGGGCACCTCCCCCTCCATGTTGTAGATTTTGGCAAAGATTCGGTTGAGCTCTTCCTCGTTAGCGCGAAGCTGCTCAAAGCGAGCATTAACCTCAGCCTTGCGAGCCTCGTATTTATCTTGAAGTAAAGTGACCATATTTGACCGCCCTCTCATTTAAAAACGCCGACTAATTTCATTTAAAAGGTTACTTTCGAGAGACAGCGAGTCTCTTTGCGATAAAAAACGTTGGAAGCTCATTCGACACACCGTTCTTCGCAATCAAAGATGAAACATCTCTTACTCACTGATTTGCGTCACCAGTAAGTTCCCATTTTCGATTAGAACGTGAATAAGCAATAAGCCCTTGGGCCTTCAGCTCGCCAAGTAATTTATCTAAATTACGCTTAGATAGCTCGCAGTCCTTCCCGAGATCATCTTTATTTGAGTAAGATCCATTCGATATTCGAGACAAAACCAATTGACGTTTGTTTTCCCACTCCCGTTCTGAGGTCTCTTTCTTGCGTGCAATTTCTTCCGCCTCGTATATAGCCTCGGACTTAACCACAGCAATCCAATCAATGAGAGTGCTGCATTTAAGAAATAAACGAGAGCTCACCTCAAATGCATCCGCTCCAATGAGATCTTTTCCTGGCATACCGTTTTCAAAAGCAATGAAATCTACACCGTTCTTATCGACCAATTGAAAGCGACAATGTGCCAACGAATTTCTAATAATCCGAAATATATCAAGCACAAAATTGCTGTTGATGAGCGCCACAACGCGATTTGAGGTACAAGTTGAAGCAAAATTGCCAGGCATACCAGCATCAACAAATCTCTTTTTCATCTCTTCTTTTCGTGTGGCCGTAAATAGTGTCGACCCATCGCAGAGATTGGCCACTTCCAATAATCTTCGGTGAAGATACCCAGATTTAGGAGGAACACTATCAACCCATCCATAATCGAGAAGCGATAGCCCTCTGCTGCTCACGCCTTTACAAGGAGATTCAACCAGAAAAAACTGAATAATAGAACCCATGACATCGTTATGGTCATTAACCTTAACAGCCTTTATCCAGCTTGGCTTAGGTTCGACATATTCAATTTTTGTCTTATCGACAGGCTTGCGCCTCTTCTTTTCAGCCATGGCGATCACCTAGACAAGAGGATTACGTTTAAAATCCCAAGAGGTTTCAAACGAATCGTAGTCCGCCTTTGAAATTGAGCGAGATTCCTCAACGAGTGAACAGACAGTCGGCTCGGCAGCCTCATCTTGGATGATTGGCAACTGACCGATTTGGCCTACCTCAAAGTTTAGAGTCGGCGACATAAACGCCAAATCAATTTCGGCAATGGAACAGTTGCAGAAAGCCTGGATGTATCGGAGCTCGTTCGGCTCCGCAAAAAGACATGCTCCAGCTACCTCAAAAAGCATCCCTCGAGGCGCAAACCTAAAGGAGGCGAGGCTGGAAGAAATTTTAGACCAGGAAACTGCGGGCTTGAAATAGTCGTTCTGGTTCTTGATCACAAAATCAGGTGTAGAGAGATAAGTATACTTGGACAGAATTGCTTCCTTCATCTCCCGACCGTCATCAAACCAGTTAACCACCTCGTCGTAGTCACCCCACCACTTTCGATAGGAGCCGCCCCGAATAATCGGGAACCAACGGGAGCCACTCTGCTTTGCCTCAGGCCTGCCGCTACAATCTCGCGATGTGTTGGAAGGCGCCACTTCCCACCATTTCCTCAAAAAGCGGCCATTATCGCTCGTCGCCAAGCCCTGTCGCGGAGTAGCAACAGCATCGAGCCTCCTTCCTTTTGTGAACGATTCAACAAGGGCATCACTGGCCCAGTAGGCTATGGGGGTGCCGGGGATCTGCTTGAAGGTCTCGGCGTTGCGGCGGTAGAACCAGCCGCAGTCGGGGTTTTGGATTGCCTCGAGGGCCTTGGGAGCCTGGACAGCGGCGCCAACGAAGTCAGAAAGGCGCACGTAGCTTCCCTTGTAGCCCTTGATGAGTGAGTTGTGAAACGTGTAGGTGCAGATGGGCACAGTCGCGCCAGCGAAGCCCGAGTACTCAAGTTGAATGAGGGAGGTAAGCGTTCTGTTGTCGATAATCTCGTTGCGGAGCTTCTCATAGCTTCCGATGAACATCCAGACGAAAGGCGACATGACTCCGCACTCGCCGTGGTCCTTGGCGAGACTGAACATGCGAACGACAAAGCTGGAGAAGAGGTCGCTCTTCACGTCGGGGTAGTTCTTCTTGACCCACTTGCTCATGAAGGGGTTAAAGCTACTGCTGCCCATATACGGAGGATTCGCAACGGTGCAGGTAAAACGACGGGACAGCTTCTCGCAGATGGCGGCGGCGCTTTCGAGCTTAGTTTTGGCCGTAGCGGCAAAAAGGTCATCGGAACAACTCGCGGCGGCAGCCTTGAACTCGTCGATCTCGTCCTCTGAAGGATTGAGCAGCGAACCGATCTCGCCCAAATGACTCAGCTCCTCGGCGAGCTTCTTGTTACCCGGCAGCTCGTCCTCCCCTAGCGGGATGCTCGAGAGCACGGTAACGTCGGCGCGAACGCCACGCCTAAAGAAGCGACGGTCGTGCTCGCGGGCGCACATGGCAAGCGCCAGCTCCGCGATCTGTGCCGCGCGGGAATCGATTTCCATACCTGCAAGGTTTTTAGTAAGAATGAGCTCGGGAATCTCGCGCTCACGATAGCCGCGCTCCTCGTACATATGGAAGAGCAGCTCAAACGCATAGACCAAGATATGGCCCGAGCCGCATGCGGGGTCGCAGAGGGTTATCTCCTCGGGACTCGAAATGCGGATGAAGTCCTCGTGCTCAGCATCGGGCTCGATGTAATACTCCATGCGCTCGCGTAGCGAACTCCCCGGATTGTTGAGCATCCACAGACGGCCGAGCGAGTTCTCGACCATATAGCGCACGATCCACTCGGGGGTGAAGAGCTGCGTGGCGGGCGCGATGTCCGCCGCCGCTGCCTTGCGCTTGGACTTGAAGAACTCGTCTTTGACGTCAGCGTTGTAGTACTGATACATCCAGCCCAGAACGGTCACGCCCTCGCGCCAGTCCTCGTCAGCGAGGACGGCATTGAGTTTGCCCACCACACTGTCAGCCATCATGAGGCCCTGGGGCAACAGCAGCTCCATGGCTCCGCCCACGCGTTCAAAGACGCCCGACAGGCAATCGGCAAGCTCCTCGCACTGAGCAACAAACAGGTAGCGCCACAACGGTTCATCCAAGCCCGCCATCTTGAGCTCGGCTATGCGATCGGTATCGGCCGTCGTTATTTCCACGTCCAGTGCGTTCTCCACGGCCTCGCTGCCATGGCTGCCGTCCGCACGACTCAGCATGCGCATACGGCTGGGGAGCCATCCGCGTGCATCCATAAAGCGAATGGCCACGATGCGGTTGAACCAGGTGTAGGCCGCTCGGTCGCGCAGCGCCTCGTGACCCACCTCTGTCTGTATGCGCAGCAGCTCGTCACGCTGCTCAACCTCAGCAGGACTTAGGGGCAGGCCGTTGACGGTCTCGGACCCAACGGGCGAAGGTGCAGGTTCGGTGATGCCGTAGCGCACCATCTGTGCCTCCACGCCTTTGATGAGCTCTGTACGGGCCCAGGTGCAGAAGCTCTTAAGAGCAGAATCGTTCATGGTTGATGAGCCTTTCTAAACGCCATAAGCCACCGGTGCTCGCTTTGGCACCGGTGGCTCCGCGAGTTAGTTGATACGAATCTCGTCGTTTGCAGCGAGCTCCTGCATAAGGCGAGAGCGCAGGCCGTCCACGTAGCGCTCCACGTCCTCTGCGGACAAGAGGCGACTCGGCTTGGCCAGATCGGCGCGGCGCACGGTCTTGATCTTGCGCTGGGGCTTAGACGCGGGCACGGGCGCAGACGATGCGGCGCCCTTGTTGGAGATCTTCTTGACCACCTCACCCGTACTCGTAACCTCGGTGGTGCGGCGCTCGTTGTCCATTCGCATGCGGGCCTCATCCACGGCGTCGTATATCTTGTTGGTTGCAGCAACGATCCAGTTTTCCCAGTTTGCCGCGAGGGCGTTAAGCTCGTTGAGGCTCTGGACGCCATGGGCGCGGTTCTTGAACGACTCATACCTGGTGTTGGCGTCCGCGATGGCATCCTTGGCCTGCTTGACAAAACCTTCTTGGCTCTCGGCCTGCTTCCGCAAATCCTGCAGGTCGTTTTCGATACGACACAAGAACTCGTTGCGGCGAATGCCCAGGTGCTTTTTGATGTCTTCCTCGACGGGTACCATCAACGGCTGAATGTCTTTAATGCGGCCGTAGGGCTTTGGGTCTTTGAGGATCTCGCGTACCTTTGCCACGTTCTCCACCGCGTTGGGAATGTCATCGGAGGCATACTCGATGCCCTCGGTGCGGCTCAAGAAATCCTTGGCGTGGTCAAACGCTGTTCGTTGGTTGGACTCGAAAAACTCAACCACCTTGTCAAAGTCTTCCTTGGCATCGAGCAGGCGGTCCTCGTGCTTGGTGAACGTGGTCAAGAACGCCTCGGAATCGCTCTGGTCCTTAAGAACGTCGACCACCTCCGAGCGCATCTTCTCGCACTCGTCCTCACCGGGATACGGGTAGGCCGGCTTGATACCCGTGTAGTAGTCGCGTGCCATGGCGACGCACACCTCACGCAAGCCCTCAAGGCGCTCCTTGAGCTCGGCCACGAGCTTATCCTCGTTGGAGGGCACGGTCTTGAAATCAAACAGGTCACGCATAAGCTCGCCCGTGGCGCGCAGCAACCGGTCGCTCATGCGCACGCGCAAGCGCACCTGGGCCTTATCGGCATCCTTACGCAGGAGCGACACCATGCGGCTGTCGTTAGCTTGAACCGTCTGACCGCCAAACAGCACCTGCGCGCGCTGCTCCACTACAAGCTGCGCCACCACATTTGCGATGTCAACCTCGCGCCAGCCATAGGGCTTTTGCTGGTACCTGCGCTGGATATCGCCCATAGCGGTATCCAGGTGGCGCTGGTGCTGAACTTTGAGGTAGTCCTCGACCTCCTTGAGCGCACGCGTGTTGCCCGCGTCCATGCCAGCGAGCCCCGCCTGAACGTTGCCCGCCAGAGTGGAGCGGATATCGGAATCGCTCGTGACCGGCGCGCCGATATAGTCGGCCTTTTCAAAGACCACATCGTACAGCTGCACCAGCACTTGCTCAAAGACCTGAGCGGGTTTGGCCGCGCGGACCTCAATTATGCGGCCGTTGACCGCGCAACGTGCATGGAGTACGGCCTCGCTCAAAAGGACATCGGCCTCTTTCTCGTTATAGGCTGCCTCGCGCATCTTGGACTCGACGATCTGGCGCGTACTCGGCTGAAGCTCCTGGAGATTTCGCGTCTTGGCGTACTTGCGGATCTTGGCGGCGTTGACGAGCGTCTCCCAATAATCCGCCTCGTCGCTCAAAGCCACGATGGCTTTGCCCGAAGAAGCCAAGGCCAGCTCGGTATCGTCCGCACGGCCCAGATCGCTCGCCATAGTCGCCACGCAAAGCTCCATGCCGCCCATGCTGGCACCGTGGATTGAGCCGTCCACATAGCGGTCAAACGGAAAGTCGTTGGCCCCGCGGTTGAGTTTACGCGCGGTGTAGATGCTGTCGAACAGGCGCTTTTTGATAGACTCGATCACCTGCGTGTTATCGACCGGAGTGCGTGCGATCTCCTGCGCTATCTCCTGCTCCTCGTCGGTGAGGAAGCTATAGGCATAGCCCTGGCGTGCCACGTAGTTCTCGCGCTCCAGGCGGGCAAGGGACTCCTTGACGCGGTCCTTGAGGGCGCGCATGTCCACGTCGAGGCCGTCGATCATGAAGATGGAGATGTTCTCGACCGTGGCCTTAACGTAGCCGATGTAACGAATCAGGTACAGGAGCTTGAGCACCTGAACGTCGTAGGGTTCAAGGCCCTTTGCGTCCTCGGCCGCACGGACCGCGCGGTCGACCACCTGGTTGATGCCGTGCTCAAGGTCTTTGGAGATAGTGTCGAAGAAGCGCCAGAACGGCACGAGTGCACCGGTCTGGTCATACTGGATGGCCTGAGCGCTCTCCTGGAACGCGCTCAGCATGGAGCGCTCGCCCGTTGACATGTGCTTGGCCTTGACACCGTGCTTGCGCACCTCGGTCATCACGTCGGGCAGGAGCTTAAACTGGTAGCCCACAAACGGGTAGCTGGCCACAAAATCCTTGGAGTTGGCGTAGCCGGCAAGGTCGGAGCGCGAGCCACCCTCAAAGGTAAAGTTGTTTTTAAGCACGGCGGCGTCTTGCTCGTAGACCTGTGCAAGCATATCGGCCGCCGGCGCGGTCTTCTAGAGCGCACGGCGTTGGATGACCTCGTCCACGCTGGAGCTGGAGAGCGAA